>JAFZMT010000052.1 GCA_017553245.1 Methanomicrobium sp. | reverse complement strand
GAGATTAAAAACCCCTAAGTCCAATATAGTATGCTGACATCACCGATGTCGTCACCTGCCCAGCTAGTGTAGAGGCCTATCATGCAACCCTGTCACGGTTGCGACTCGGATTCGAATTCCGAGCTGGGCGCTTTGTTTTTTTCAGACTTTTTCAAATTATTCGGGGACACTTTCGGCGCGTTTTTGCATACCGCGTTTTTGGCTTTCGATCATCTTTCGATCCTCACAATCAATCCGACCGCGTAACGTCGATTAACAATTGTGAATTTTGATTAATGCGATTATTTCAAAACTTTAATAAAATTAACTAAATTAAAAAATTCTGCCTGTGAATGGATTATTTAATAATGTATAAGGGAGAACATGTTATCAAAATTGGAGGAAACAATGTCACAGATAGGAGTAGACGCAGTATTCCAGGCAATGTTCCTGCTCACCGATATGAGGGAGCTGTTCAGGCAGAACGCCCCTTTCCACGATTTCGAGGGAGAAGATAAAGAGCAGGCTGCAAAGATAATAGAAGGACTCAAAAAACAGATAGCCATTCTGGAAAAGGAGGTACTTTAAATGGTGAAAATAGGAGATATGGAAGCCCGCGAAATTGAGGAACTCTTCATCAATTTAAGTCCCACTCAGGCAGGCGGCAGGCTCACTCCCGAAGCGCAGAAAGCGATTCTTTCGTACTCCGACGGCTACTCGGTCTGTGACAACTGTGTCCGACCTTTCAGACTCGACTACATAAAGAAACCGGCACTTGCCGATTTCCACGTAGAAGCCGCGAAATGGCTTAACATGGATGTCTTAAGAGTGGTCCCCGGCGCCAGACGCGGATTTCAGGCTGTGGCAAACTCCCTTGTGGAGAAAGGCGACCCCGTAATCCTTTCATCGCTCGCACACTACACCGAATATGTCTCAATCGAGCAGGCGGGCGGCATTCCGTGCGAAATCCCGAAAGACGGGAAGAACCATATCACGCCCGAGAACACCGCTGCCAAGATAGAAGAGGTCATCGCCAAGTACAAGAAGACTCCCCCCCTGATGTATATCGATCACGTCGACTACCAGTTCGGCAACCTTCACGACATCGCAGGCATTGCAAAGGCGGCGCACTCCTTCGACGTGCCCGTTCTGTTAAACGGCGCTTATACCGTCGGAACAATGCCCATCGACGGCAAAAAACTCGGCGTTGACTTCATCGTAGGCTCGGGACACAAGAGCATGGCGGCACCTGCGCCGTCGGGAGTTCTTGCGGCTAACGGAGAGTATGCCGATAAGGTCTTCAGCACGACAAAGGTCTCGGGTGATGTCACCGGCAGAAAGTTCGGTATAAAGGAGATTCAGATTATCGGATGTTCGCTCATGGGTGCAACCATGGCAGGTCTCGTTGCCTCATTCCCCGCGGTAAAGAAGCGTGTCGAGAACTGGGACAGAGAGGTAAAGCACAGTCAGATTATCGCCGATGCTCTCACCGATATCGACGGAACCGTCATCTTAAGCGACAATCCGCGTCAGCACACCCTTACGAGAGTCGACACAAAGGACTCGTTCGACAAGGTTGCCGAGACTCACAAGAAGAGAGGATATTACTTCGCCGCCGCACTCAGAAAGCGCGGTATCGTCGGAATTATCCCCGGCACCACACGTGTCTGGAAGTACAATGTATACGGTCTGACCGACCGCCAGACAAACTACCTTGCCGAATCCTTCAAGGCGGTTGCCGAAGAGAACGGTCTGCCCGTATCCAACTGAAAAAGATAAATGTCAAAGACCGTTATGGCAAAATACGGAGAGCTCTTCTTAAAGAGCGAATCCGTACAGCGCTTTTACACGAAACTGCTGACAAAAAACATACGCGGGGTTCTTGACGCGGAAGGGATTAATGCGGAGATTGTCCTTCACCGCGGCAGAATCCTCATCGGCGACAGCGCAAAGGGCGATGACGTAAACGCGATAGCCGCGGCTGTCTCAAGGGTTTACGGCATTGTCGGTCTCTCGATTGCCGAGATGACGGGCAATGACCCTGAATCTCTCGGTAATGCCGCCGCGGAACTCTCGAAAGGAAAACTGAGGAGCGGCATGAGTTTTGCCGTCCGCGCCAGACGCTCCAACATCAAAGAGTTCACGAGTCAGGAGCTGGGCGCGGCTGTCGGCGATAAGGTCTACGACACCGTCGAAGGTCTCCGTGTAGACCTCACAAATCCCGATTACGAAGTCTTTGTCGAGGCGCGGCGTGAGGGCGGTCTGGTCTATGACGAGGTCATCGAAGGTCCGGGCGGGCTGCCGCTCGGAACTCAGGGCAGGGTTGTCTCCCTTCTCTCCGCAGGCATAGACTCCCCCGTCGCGGCTTGGCTTGTCATGAAACGCGGCAGCGTCGTCACACACATCCACTTCAACGGCGGCGATCACATGGGCGCGGACACGCGGAAGGGTGCGCTTGCAAACCTGCGTGCACTTTCGCGGTGGACGAGCGGTCACAACCACGAGATGTATG
>JAFZMT010000051.1 GCA_017553245.1 Methanomicrobium sp. | reverse complement strand
CTGCGGCACAGAACGGGATGGTGCCTTTGGGCGTCGGCGGTATAAACGCCGGCGATAACGGCACGGGTCTTGCGATTACGGGTATCGGCGGCGGAAATCTGCCTGCCGATCAGCACCAGACCATGAATCTGGCGATGCTCAAGAAGCAGATCGCCGATATCGAAAAGAATGCGATGGGAGTGCCCGACTACACGGAGCCGCAGGACAGACCCAAGCTCCAGAGACTTCACAGCCTCTTTGAGTGGGTCTCCAGAATGGTGAACAAGTACGGGCACGACAGACTCCTGATAATGATTGACACTTACTGTTACATGCGCTATGTGACCGAAGATGTCAGCAAACAGGTAAAGGAGCTTTCCAAACTGATGCCTGATTCAATCGGCGACGTTCACGAGATAAGCTCGGAGGAGTTCGTTGCCGAACTTTATGTTCTCAACCGCATTATATCGCCGGAGGACTCGTCGCTGGATCGCGAGATGATTGAGGTATTGATAGATAAGAAGGATCAGAAAGAACCGGGAATGTTAATTCCGGATATCACGGATCCGCAGTCGGACGAAGATTGGATAAAGATGCTTGAACGCGTCTGAATTATCCTTTTCTTTGAAACAAATATTACTGCATCATCAGTACATTACAGTGTATCACAGTGCATCATTCAATGCAAATGTATCACTCATGCATTACTCAATGCATCACCCGTTTTTCCGGCAATCCGATTTCGTCGGATTAACGTATGGGCGATATTCTGTTTACGGGGAACATTCCGTAAAAAATCGGTAATGAAAGATGGCGAGCGAAACATTCGAAGTGGCAATTTTTATGGTAACGGCAGTCGTTGCCGCCGTCATACTTGTAAGTGCGGTTTTTCCCATGGTCAACGATGCCACGGAGACGTTTTCGCAGACAGCCGCGGGTGCCGATTCAAAAGAACGGACAAAACTTACTCTGGTCAATACCAATCTGAGCGGTCCCGACCTTAAGGTCTGGCTTAAGAATACGGGCACGGGCAGGATATCGGTTGCCGACCTTAACAAAGCCAACTTCTTCGGAGGATCCGAGACCGTATATAACATATACAGCAGGGTTAATTCGGTTTCGTCGGAGAATCAGTGGTCATACAGTATACTCTCCGGCGATCCCGAGTATCTCAACACCGGCGATACCTTGGAGATTACCGCAAAAGGTGCATTCCCCACGTTATTGAGCGGAGATTATGCGTATATGAGTTTTGTTCTGCCAAACGGCGTCAAAGTCACGGGGACGTTTGCGCCGAATGCCTGATTTAGAATTATGGATTAAATAATTGAACATTTAGCAATTGAATATTAAACATTAAACGATTAAACATTAAATAATTGAATATTGACAATTGAACATTATATATAGAACAGCAGGGGTAATGCCGGATGTCAAACGAAACGTTTTCAGCAGCAATTTTCATTGTGACATCCATATTGGTGGCTGTAGTGCTTGCCAATGCACTGTTCCCCGCCGTCGTTAAGTCTGTTCAGTCATCCGAGCTGTCATCTGATTCTCTGACCGGGCAGTTGAATACTCAACTCTCGGTCTCCGAGACCGTATTCTATAAATCCGGCGATAATTCGCACCTTATCTTTTATCTGAAGAATACCGGTCAGGACAGCATACCCTCGAGTGCCTTTAATATGTCGGAGACTTATGTCGGCAATCCGGGCGAGATATTTCCGATAACTATCAAGGTAGGCAGTAAGGTATCGGGCACGGTCACTGTAGATTCGTCTTATTATACGAGCACGGGTTCAAAAAGCGGCGACAGGCTTGAGAAGGGCGAGATTCTCTTCATTCATGTAACGGCTCCGAATTCGATGGTCACGGTTAACAGCGGCGACAAAATCTACTTCTCGATGACGCTTCCAAACCGCTACACCTTTTCGCAGACATTCACGGTGAAGTAAATGGCAAGTGAGTCCTTAACAACCGCAATCATACTGATTGCGATACTTGTCAGCGCCGGCATATTCTTCAGCGCTTTTATTCCAGCGGTGATGGATTCGTCATCGACACAGATTGAGTCCGCCTCGCTTGAAAGCGAGAAACTGCTGACCGATCTGACCGTTACCATGACTCATGCAAAGGAGGGTGAGGATGTCGCCTATGTCTGGATTAAGAACAGCGGCATACTGCGGCTGAGCACTTCGGCAATCGAGAAATCCGATGTATTTGCGGGCACGATATCCGATTTCGGTCGGCTCGAATACCAGAAGAGCGGCGAGCTCGGAGACGGCAGATGGAGGTATGAGATAATATCCCCCGATGCTTCAAACGATTATCTTGAGAGAAAAGAGACGCTTCTCATTACCCTTAAGAGCAGTAAACTGCCGGATTCGAGCGGCAACGTATACTTCAGAACCGTGCTCCCCAACGGTTATGAGGTAACCAAACTTTTTGAGGTGCTCGGCGTATGAGGGCGGCGTCGGTAACGGTGGGAAGAAATACGGGAGGTGTAAATAATGGGTAATGCAACCATTGTCGCAGGGGCGTTTGCGCTGATAATCCTCATAATAATCGCGTATTTACTCGGCGGCATCATACTCACGACCGGCGAGGTGGTGGATGCGGCAAAGAAGGAGCAGGTCAATCTCATGGAGGATAAGCAGAGGACTCTGATTGCGATAACGGATGTGACCGCGGATCTGCTCAACGGCAAAATCTACGTGGTTGTGGAGAATAAGGGCGGCACAATTCTCTCGGATTATCCGTATTGGGATATCTACACCCGCGACGTCTACAATGACTTTCCCGTAAGCTACAGATACAATGCATCGCGGGATCCGCTTGAGAGTGAGTGGAGTTATCTCACGATTTCGCCGGATATGATAAACCCCGGTCAGCTTAACCCTTCCGAGACCATGAACATCTCACTGCATGTGCCCTCCGGCGCATACGCACAGAAACGGGTGAAGGTTGTTGTGCCAAACGGCGTCAGTGCAGAAACAAACATATAAAAGCGGCAATATTATCTTATTATCAGAGTTTAATCTGATTATCGGAGATTCATCATAAATGATCAACGATTCATAATTAATAATCAACGATTCATCGTATCAGAGATATATCATATTCAGAGCATATTCAGAGATTTGAGGAGGTAACAGGGAATGTCAAGTGAAACGATAACGTCGGCAATATTTCTGATAACCGCGCTGCTTGCGCTTGCAATCCTTGTGAACGCGTTCTTTCCGGTAATGCATCAGACAGCGTCCACATTCTCCGATTCCATGGATTCGGTGGGGGATGCGATAGGTACCGAGATTAAGATAACCTATGCATATATTTATTCCACGCCGTCGCACGGCGATGCATATGTATTCATAAAGAATGTCGGCTCGGAGAGAATCGGCAAAAAGGCGCTTGACTCATCCGAGGTCTTTGTCGAGACCTCAGGCGGCGCCGTAAGAGTCCCCCATGCGGATACCGCCTCCTCGAATCAGTGGCAGTATCGTGCATATGACGGTTCCGAGATAACCAAATGGCTTTCCCCGGGTGAGACACTTCGGATTTTGATTAAATCGGATAATCTCATGAACACCGCCGGTCAAGAAGACAAGATCACGTTTGCGCTTCCGAACGGCATCCGCACGCAGGTTACGACATCCGCGGGGAGTGTATAAATGAGCAGCGCATCCGTTGTCGGAACGGCAATTTCTCTGGTTCTTCTGACCGTCCTTGCCTATCTTCTTATCGGCATAGTCTTTACGACTTCGGAGACGGTATCTTCGGTGCAGAGCCAGCAGGTAAATGCTCTTGAGGACAGGCTTATGACCTCAATAAGTATAGTTAATGCATCAATTGCGGATTGCGGCGGAGGTTATACGGTTATGTATGCCGAGGTCGAGAACACGGGTAAGACGACGCTTTCGGACTTCAAAGACTGGGATGTGATTGTCAAGGTCGCTTCTCCGCTCCTTCAGCCGGAGCCGAAGGTCTGCATCTTTGATAATGTTTACGCGGATAACCGCTGGAGTTACGTGATAACGCCCGACATTTTAAGCCCGGGTCAGCTGAATCCCGGCGAGGTCATGAATATGACCGTAAGAATTGCGGATATTGATGAGAGTCCTTCTTCGACACGCATGATTCATATCACGACGCCCAACGGCGTTTCGGCTTCCGCATATGTTAAAGCGCAGTAAGTAATTGCCGTCAGCAGGGGTGATGGGGCGAACGGGCGCGACCGGTCCCTGCATTGCCGCCGACGAACGCAGCCGACCGCGACATAACGCAACTTTTTACGGGTAAAAACCAGTAATTATTATTTATTTAAGATAATT
>JAFZMT010000050.1 GCA_017553245.1 Methanomicrobium sp. | reverse complement strand
GCGGGCGGCAATCTTCTTTGAGTGCCCCGGGACTACCGACCTCTCGTAATCGTTGTTCCTGTTCTCTCTGGACGCTCCGAGCATTATCGGCTCGATTATGCCCTCAAACTCCGGCATTGCGACCGACCACGCAAGATCGGTTGTGAGACCCGGCAGCTCCTTCCACTCCTCAAGGGTTGCGTAATACGAGATAATCGGCTGAAAAACAGGGATGTTCATCGACTTTAAGAGCGAAACGCCGGTATTCAGCTGTTCACTGTCGCTGACCGAACTGTCCTTTCCTATCATGAAGGTGGTCAGTTTGACCGTTGCGGAGATCTTCGCAGCGCCGTCGAGGAAGAAGTATTTCCGTATGACTTCGGCGATATTGAGAGATTTCTGGCTGTCGTCATGGACGGAGTTCGTGAAGACCGGGATTGTCCTCAAACCGAGGTCTTCGAGATCTCTGATAAGAGTCGACTCAATCTCGCAGTTCTGTGAGAGCCACGCGGCGCGCGACATGATAACGCCGACATACTTTCCCGTATCCGTCCCGCTATCCTTACCGGTATCCTTATCGGCATCCTTACCCGCAGTCTTCATTCTGCAATCGGCGAGATATTCCTCATACCAGTCAAGATATTCGGGCAGGGAATCAAAGATCACATTCTCCGCATGCGGGTGGACGATTCCTTGAAACGGAATGTCCACGGGCGGCAGTATCTCCGATTTTTTATCGCCGAAATAAAAGTACAGAAAGATAATCAGCCTTCTGAAGTTCTCATAACTGTTTTTTGTGAGATATTTGTATGCCTCGATGGCAATCTCCTTGTCAGTCGAGGTCAGACCCCAGTAGGACGCATCGTTGCCGACGCAGATAACGGGCTTCTTCTCGCGAATCTCCTTAAAACTCGCGCAAAGCTCCTCCCAGAAACTGTGTGTGGTGCGGTTGAACAGAATCACATCCGCATCCGCGGACTTTGAGAGAATTTCGTCGAGAAGTTCGCGATTTTCCTCAACAATCCTGTTTGCATACGCCGAAAGCTCAACGCCCGCCTCTTTAGACGCCCTTTTCAGCATAGGCATGTATGCATCCCACATTACGGCAACAAGTTTCATGGTTTACCTTTCAGTATTACAAATTTAATAATTGTAATATTTAGTGTTATCAGTTTAATGTTGCGATGCCGAAAAGACAGGCAAAATCCTTTTCGCGACATAAGGGCGGCGCGGGAAAACAGAGCTGGTCGCCGTCAGCGATATACACATAAATTTTCACATTATATAGTATTTAACGCAGAACAGGATGTTTCGGATTATCAAACGGAATTTTTTTTGAGAGTGTGTCGGTATTACAAAAATGAAATACATAATACATAATAGCAATTACATCAATTAGGTATTGTTACATAAATCCGATATTATCATATCAATCGGAATAATCCGAAGATCCGATTCAACCATCCAATCCGAACATCAAATCCGAACATACAATCAAAACATACAATCAAAGCATCAAATCAAAACATCCTGTTGAGAGGGGAATATGTCAAAGACTCATAATCGTCAAATTTATCCGTTTTCGGCAATTGTCGGGCAGGAGACAATGAAAACGGCACTGATACTGAATGCGATAAATCCGTCAATCGGCGGCGTCCTGATTAAAGGGGAGAGGGGCACTGCCAAATCAACCGCGGTTCGTTCTCTTGCCGCGCTTCTTCCCGAGAATAAAGTGGTTCTCGGCTGCACATTCGGCTGCGATCCCGAAAAACCCGAAGATTTCTGCGAGGACTGCCGGAAAAACATGATAACTCTCCGCACAACCGAGAGAAAGATGACCGTCGTCGAACTTCCCGTCTCGGCAACCGAGGACATGGTCGTAGGAAGTCTCGACATCTCCTCAGCCATAAAGGACGGCGAAAAGAAGTTCGAACCCGGCATTCTTGCGGCGGCGCACAGGAACATTCTCTACGTCGACGAAGTAAACCTCTTAAACGACCACATTGTCGATCTTCTCCTCGATGTCGCGGCAATGGGGCTTAACATCATAGAGCGCGAAGGCGTCTCCTACTCGCACCCCTCGTCCTTTATCCTCATCGGCACCATGAACCCCGAAGAAGGCGACCTGCGTCCGCAGCTGCTTGACAGATTCGGTCTCTGCGCGGTAATCGAGGGTATTGCCGATACGGACACGCGCCTCGAGATAATCAGACGCAGGATGGAGTTTGAGAACAACCCCGCGAAATTCATTGAGAAATGGTCTGCGGCGGATAAGAAGACAGCCGACAGGATACTTGCGGCAAAAGAACTCCTCCCCGACGTCGGAATATCGGATGAGATGCTCCGCATCGCCGTTCAGATATGCACGGATGCCGGCGTCGACGGTCACCGCGGAGACATAACGCTTGTCAAGACCGCCAAGACACTCTGCGCCTACAAACTGCATACCGAGGTCACGGAAGACGACATAAAAGAGGCGGCAAAACTTGTTCTGGCGCACAGGATGAAGAAAACACCGTTCTCAAACGAGCAGTACGATGACGAAAAGATAAACGAGTCGATTGAGAAGGCGAAGAATCAGAACAAATCCGAATCAAAGGACAAACCCGAAAATAACGAACAGGAAAGCCGAAGCGAACAGCAGGAAAAACCGCAGGAGAGCGGCGAACAGAATAATGACGGCAAAGGCAATCCGAATAACACGGATGATTCCGAGACGAAACTCTTCAAGGCGTCAGACCCTTTCGCGTAAGATCTTCAGCATTGACTCCCGAGTTGAAGATTGACAGCATAGTAAGGGAGGGAAGCGGCAGGCGAAGTGTCACCAAAAGCACATCGGGAAGGTATGTCGGAAGCCGGATACCGACAGGCAAGCCCAAAACCATTGCAATGGATGCCACGATTCGGGCGGCGGCACTTAACAGGACATCGGGGGCTTCAAAAAAAGGCGCTTCAAAGTCCGATTCTCAGTCCGACACCGATTATAAAAAAGCGCTGAACATAGTCGTCTCCGACGTTCGCGAGAAGGTCATGGAGCGGAGAAGCGAGAACAGCATACTCTTCATCGTGGACGCAAGCGGCAGTATGGGCGCACAGAGGCGCATGTCCGCCGTCAAGGGCGCAATCCTCTCCCTGCTCATCGACGCCTATCAGAAACGGGACAAAATCGGGCTTATCACCTTCCGCGCAAAAGGTGCGCAGTTAATTCTGCCGCTTACCTCGGATATCGCAACGGCGCAGGAACGTCTGAAGAAGATTGAGATCGGCGGCAAAACCCCGCTTGCGGAAGGGCTCAAAAAAGGTCTTGAGACAATCTCCGCCGAGATGATGAAGAATCATCTGACAAAACCGCTCCTGATTCTGGTCTCGGACGGCAGAGGAAACGTGAGCCTCTCGGGAAAGAGTCCGCTCTCGGAGAGCATTGCGCTTGCGTCGATGATAAAGGAGGCGAAAATACCCGCACTTGTCCTCGACTCCGAAGAAGGCATTGTCTCTCTTGGCTACGCAAAGAAACTTGCCGCGGCAATGGGCGCAAAATACATGAAACTGAGTGAACTTCAGGCATAACGGAAAAAG
>JAFZMT010000049.1 GCA_017553245.1 Methanomicrobium sp. | reverse complement strand
TTTGAGCCGATTAACTCGCAGTGAGGAACGCTTTTGATTGTCCGCATGCAGGACGCCCATGAGCTGTATTTGCCCAGTTTGAAGTAGAATTCGCCGCTCTGAAGCGAAGGCGTGATGCCCTTAAGTCCGAGCGCCCAGCTTCCGCCGGCACAGGAGTGTTTGTCCGCGGTGGCATAGAATATCTTACCCTCGCGACCCGCCTTGGCAACCATCTGGCAGTGGCGTGTAACCTCGTCAATCGCGGGAATACCCTGCGGGATGCCCTCGGGCGATTTTGCGAATTTAACGGCGACGGGCGAGGCTTCCAGATTAAGAATCTCTTTGAGAGTCGCTGAAAGTCCTGCATAATCAAGGTCTTTTTTCATCTCGTCAGTCATATCAATCACGCTAAAATATGTATTCACATAATAAAGAACTTGTCATCCCGCATCGGAATAACGCGGGGCTATCTGTCTGACCTGTATCCGTTCTATAGTTTTTTTACGTATAAACCCGAAATATAGAATAATATGCAGAGACCTCTGAAATTCGTGAACCACAAAATCGAAGAAAACGCCCTTGAAATGACCTACAATCCCGTTGAGAACACGGGTTCGGTCATATACAACCTTTCGCTGATAAAATCGGACGACACCGAATCGGCGATAAAGATCTTCAGGGACGCATTTGCAACAGGTCTTTGCGTGAGCGACAGGGTTCTTTTTTCGCCGGCGGGCACGAAAATAGACGGTTTTGTGATTCCCGAAGGCTGCTGCGGTATCTGCACGCTGTGCAGTCTCATTCTCGACTCCCTGCTCTATCAGAAGGGAATCAATGTCAACCCCATCGGCGGCGGTCTCGTCGAGGTTGAAAAGCTGATTCCGCGGCGTTTCACCGCGATGATACAGTATGAGCACACGACCGTCGATCCCATAAACGTCATGATCTCGCAGGGGAGCACCTCGGTCGGCGAGGTAATCGAGAGCGGCAGCGGCACCATCACCGGCAATGTCCGCGAATTTCAGATGGATTCGGAATCCGCGGTCTTTGAAGTTCTGGACGACCTGATCGCCGCAGGATTCACGGGCGTTCTTGATGTGGGTGCCCCCAATACCGAGCTTCTGGGTGTGCCCGTGACCACGAATTATCAGGGAATCGCGATGATCGGCGGCACCAATCCGATTGCCGCATTCAAAGAGACGGGAAGGTGGGCGGAGGTTCAGTCCATGAAAGGTCTCATGGATATCTCTAACTTTTCGCTGATAACGGATTACTGACGGCGATTACCGAAATACGCATCATCGAAGACGGATTACCGGGATACGGATTCCGAAAATACGTATTACAGAAGTGCCGATTATTCAAAATGGCGTTTAAAAATGCCGTTATTCAAAAATAGAGAACGGAATCGTTCCCGCTCCGAGTTCGGTGCGGATATTTATCCCTTTTTCGACGGCGTGACCTATGATGTTCATGCCGCTGTATGCGATGATTGAGGTCCTGTAGGGGTCGGCTCTGACATTGTAGATTCCCGAACCCGTTGCAATGGGAAACATGAAGCCGTATTCCTTAAGTGCGTCGGCAATGCTGTTTACGGTCGGCACCGCGGCATCGGGGACTTCTCTGACGATTGCGAGGACAACGCCGTTTCCGGTTCTTATGACATTATCTATCGATGTGTGACCTGCGTTGATGAACAGGAGGAGCGGGTCGACGGTGGTTCCGCGGTATCCGATAAGATTGACGAATCCGACGGGTTTTCGGTCGGCGACCTCCATGGTGCCGCCGAACGCCATCTTTACCGGAATGCCGTGATCCCTGAGTACGCCGTCCATTGTGATGTTGCAGACCGTGATGATTCCCGTATAGCCTTCGGGAATGCGCGGATCGTCGTCGATTATCTTATACGAGGAAAAGAAGCTGATCTTTTCGTTGATGACCGCATCGAAGGCTTTTACCGCGGCATCGGTCTGAGATTCGGGGACGTAGGAGAGGTTGTAGGCGACATTGCCTTTTCCCGTTTCGGGGTCGAAATTGCTCTTGAACGCCAGACTTTCGAGTTTTGAGATGACGTATCCGATTCTTTCGTCGACGAGCGCACGTTCGGTCTCGGCGATTCCCGCCGATGTCAGAACGCGACCGTGGTTGCCGATTTTCTTCGTGAATCCCATCTCGTCGAGGTAACTGAGGTAATACTGGACAGCCCTGTCGGTAAGAGTGAATCCGTGCTCTGACATAAGCTCGGAGAGGCGTTTTGCGCCTATGGGTTCCTGATGTTCCTTCAGGATTCGCAGGATTTCAACGCATTTTCTTTCCGATCTGATAAAACTCATCTGTTCCCCGACCTTCGATGATTACGATGCAGTTATTAATTATTGTATTATTTTCTGTATAATAACTTCTGTTCGTCCCGATTATAAATCCGCAACGGCGAATAAGGGATATGTAAAGATCATTTATTGTGAATCGATCAATATATTTTAAAAATTAGATAGTATCAATATCTTGTGAGGTATTGATCTATTTCCCACTGGTGAACCGTGGTTCTGAAAGCATCCCACTCAATCTTCGCCATGCTGTCAATACTGTTGACGACGTGC
>JAFZMT010000048.1 GCA_017553245.1 Methanomicrobium sp. | reverse complement strand
TCGTCGATACCGAAGGAATAACCGTCATACATGATACCGCGGATGGCAAGCTTCGTGACATCGTCGACGAACTGACGTCCTCTCTCAAGACCGTGCGTCCTTATAATCCTCTGAAGGATTACACCCGCCATCGCACCGATTGATTTCTTATCGATGGTACCGCAGATGAGGTTGCCGTCGACAATCTTGACATAGGCATCCTGAATACTGTTCTTGTTGTCCGCATTCGGAATCTCGGCGCATTTCTCCTTCTTACACTTCGCACAGTTCAGACACGAACTTGCATGGTAGACCATGTTGAGGTCGTCGGGAAGAATCATCGAGAATATCTGCTTGTTTGTCCAGTATTCGACGCCGTTCTCAACCTTGTCGGGTTTGGGAAGGTGGTCGGGCAGACTGTTCATCAGCAGGAAGAGAACCGCGGATTTGTTAAACCAGCGCTTCTCGTGCGTAAGCAGGAAAATACCCGAGATGTGGTCGTGGATTGCGCCGATAACCGGACCGCCGAAACGCGGCGAGAGAATGTTTTCGGTAACGCTTGCAAGAAGCTCTGCCTCCGCACGCGCCTCCTCGGTCTGAGGAACATGGAGGTTCATCTCATCACCGTCGAAGTCGGCGTTATACGGAGTACAGACCGCGGGGTTAAGGCGGAAAGTTCTGCCGTTCATGATGACGATGTGGTGAGCCATGATACTCATCCTGTGCAGCGAAGGCTGACGGTTGAAGAGAACGACATCGTTGTTTCTCAGCTGTCTGTCCACGGTCCATCCCGGCTCCAGCATCTCGGCGATGTTCTCCTTAGTCTGGTCGGTAAGGCGGACACGTCTGCCGTCGGGTCTGATTGCGTAGTTGGCGCCGCAGGGCGAGTTGAGCGTCGGGCGGTTGGGTCCCGTAAGAACCATTGCGCGAACCTCATCGATATTGAACGGAGTTACGCGGATGGGGAAACTCATCTCGTTTGCGATGGCAAGCGGAACGCCGACCTGCGCAATCGAGATGTTCGGGTCGGGCGAGATAACCGTACGCGACGAGAAATTGACACGTTTACCCGAGAGTGAACCTCTGAAACGTCCGTCCTTACCCTTAAGACGCTGTGAGATCGTCTTGAGCGGTCTTCCGCTCCTGTGACGCGCCGGCGGACAGCCCGCAACCTCGTTATCCATGTAGGTCGTCACGTGATACTGTAAGAGTTCCCAGAGATCCTCGATGATCAGCTGAGGCGCTCCCGCATCCTGATTCTCCTTGAAACGCTGGTTGATACGGATGATATCCACAAGCTTGTGCGTCAGATCATCCTCGGAACGCTGACCGTTCTCAAGAATAATCGACGGACGCATGGTGACCGGCGGCACCGGAAGCACAGTAAGGCATGTCCACTCCGGTCTTGCGACCGCCGGGTTGATTCCGAGAAGCCTTAAGTCTTCGTCGGGGATCTTCTCGAGGCGTGCCCTGATATCCGCGGGTGTGAGCTTCTGCTCGCTCTTCTTGCCGTTCTCGTCGATTGTCGCCTCCGAGAACGTAGTCGGCTTCTCGAAGTTTATCTTGAGCTGCTGCTCGCCGCAGAACGGACAGACGCGCTCCTTCTTGATATCCTTCTCCGAGATGGTATCATCGTTTCTCTCATCCTCGGGACCGAGAACCTTGCTGATTTCATCGGCGCTCAAGAGAAGACGACCGCAGTTTCTGCACGTTACACGCAGAAGTTTCCTGATAAGCCTCGTGTATCCGACGTGGATAACGGGCTTGGCAAGCTCGATGTGACCGAAGTGTCCCGGACACTCGCTCGCCTTGTTGCCGCAGGTCTTGCAGCGCAGACCCGGGTCGATTACACCGAGGTGCAGATCCATCAGACCCTGCGGATAGGGGAAACCGTCGTCATCGTAGGTATCCGCCCAGATGATCTTTCTGACACTCATCTTGCGGATGTCTTTGGGCGAAAGAAGCCCGAACTCTATCTTTCCGACTCTCTTTGGACTTGTCATTTTCTTTTTCCCCCTTATACCTGATCCTCAAGCTGCATTCTGGGTGCGATACCCATACTCTTCATCTCGTCGAGAAGGAGCTTGAATGCGTAACTCATCTCAACGCTGTAGATATCGGTCTCGTTGCCGCATGAGAGACAGCGTGTGGTGTTCTTGTTTCTGTCAAGGAAGGCGATCATACCGCACTTTGCGCAGACATACTGCTCGACCTTATCGGATTCGTCCAGAAGACGTTCCTTAAGTGCCATTGCCGCACCGTGTCCGATAAGAACATCACGTTCCATCTCTCCGAACCTGAGACCTCCTTCACGGGCACGTCCTTCCGTCGGCTGGCGTGTGAGAACCTGCACAGGACCTCTGGAACGGGCATGCATCTTTGAAGATACCATGTGGTAGAGTTTCTGGTAGTAGATGACGCCGACATAGATATCAGCCTTGAACTGACGACCGGTAATGCCGTCATACATGACTTCTCTGCCGGTGTTTGCGAAACCGAGCTGTTTTAAGGATTCACGGAGATCTTCCTCGCGTTCTCCGCTGAAAGCCGTAGCATCGATTCTTCTGCCTTCGAGCGAGCCAACCTTGCCGCCGAGCATCTCGAGCATATGACCCATTGTCATACGCGACGGGATTGCGTGCGGGTTGATGACAAGGTCGGGTGCGATTCCCGACTCGGTAAACGGCATGTTCTCCTGCGGCGTTATGAGTCCCACGACTCCCTTCTGTCCGTGTCTGGATGCAAACTTGTCGCCTACCTCGGGGATACGGAGATCTCTCGTCCTGACCTTGACGAGTCTTGAGGAGTTCTCACCCTCGGTGATGATGACCGTATCGACGATACCGTGCTCGTTGCTCCTCATCGTAACCGAAGTATCGCGGCGCTTTTCAACGGCGATAAGCTCTCCCGACGGCTCTTCGAGGAAACGCGGCGGCGATGTCTTGCCTATGAGAACCGCTTTCTCGGCTGCGAAGGTCTCGGGGTTGATGATACCGTCGGTATCGAGGTTCTGATACGACTCGACACCGTGTGCACCCGAAACTTCCTCGTCGGGGACTTCGATCTTGTCGACCTGTCCGCCCGGGTAGCGTCTCTCTTCGCCGTCGTAGGTTCTGAAGAAGTGTGAACGTCCCACACCGCGCTCGATTGAGGCTTTGTTGAAGATGAGCGAATCTTCAATGTTGAAACCCTCATAGGAAAGAATTGCGACAACGAGGTTCTGACCTGCGGCTCTGTCGTCCGAACCGATGATCCTCGATGTCTGGGTGTGAACCAGCGGCTTCTGGACGTAGTGAAGCTGGTGACCGCGTGTATCCGGTCTTAACTTCATGTTCGAAGCGCCGAAACCGAGTGCCTGCTTAATCATACCCGCACCCATTGTTACACGCGGAGCTGCGTTGTGCTCCGGGAAAGGAACGTGAGCGGCTCCGATACCGAGGATAAGCGACGGGTCGATCTCAAGGTGGGTGTGCTCGGGTGTGATATCCTCTTCATTGATTGCGATGTAGAGGTCTTCCTCCTCTTCCGCGTCGATGAACTCGATAAGTCCCTTTGAGACCATGTCGTTGAAGTCGGCCTCGCCGGACTTTAACTTCTCAATGTCCTCTTCCGTGATTGCCGGTCTGCCGTTCTCGACAACGATAAGCGGGCGGCGTGCACGTCCCCTGTCGGTATGGACGATGATGTCGCCGTTGTATTCCTTGTATGAGATATTGACCTCGGTCGGAAGTTCGCCGCGTCTTCTCATCCTGCGGACATTGGCGACAAGGGCAACGGGTTCTTCACAGAGACCGATTAAAGCGCCGTTAACGAATACTCTCGATTTTTTATGACCTGTGCTCATAATACTTCCCTCTTAAGCTCCTCAACTCCGAGGTTGTAGAGCATTCTGTTGATTACCTGCTCGTCCTTGACGCCTTTGGATATCTCGACCATCTGTGCGAAGTTCTTTACCAGACCGCAGTTCGGTCCTTCAGGAGTCTCCGACGGACATATTCTTCCCCACTGTGTCGGGTGAAGATCACGTGCCTCGAAATGCGGCTGTGAACGTGAAAGCGGGGATATTACGCGGCGGAGGTGGGAGATGACAGCCATGTGGTCGACTCTGTCGAGAAGCTGGGATACACCCGTCCTTCCGCCCACCCAGTTACCGGTCGCAAGCGGGTGGAGAAGTCTCTCGGTAAGGACATCGGCACGCACCGCCGTTCCGATTGAGAGGTCGCGGTGTCTCATGCTGGCGCGTTCGAGCTGGTATTTTACGTCGCGTGTGAGTCTGTTAAGCGATATACGGAATAAATCCTCCATTAAGTCGCCGGCGAGCTTTAAGCGCTTGTTGGAGTAGTGATCCTTATCATCGATTCTCCTTCTGTCAAGCACAAGGTCAAAACAGGCTTCAGCCATTCTGCCGAGGAAGTGAGCCTTTGCAAGACGCACGCTCTCGCATGCCTCCTCGTAGCCCTCGTCGCCCTCTTTGAGTCCGTCGGGCATGAGTTCGTTTAAGTGCGGCAGCAGATAGCTGTCAAGGACAAACTCGGCACGCTTCTTCTGATAATCGCGTGTCTGGTTGGGTGCGAGCTTCTTTCCGACATACATTATGCCTTCCTCGGTGTTGTCGCACTCCGCTTCCTCAAGGTTCTGAAGCATGAAGGTAAGGATATCTTCATCGGTCGAGACCGCTTCCACGATCTCCTGATCGCCGTTGAGACCGAGCGCACGCATAAGGTCCACGAACCTCAGGTGTCCCGCAACCGACGGGAAGGAAACCTCAAGGAGATTCTTCTTGTTTCTCTCGACGATGACGAGTGCACGGTATCCGCGGAACTGCGAGAATACTTTGGCTACGTAGATACGCTCATTGTATCTCTCGGTGAACTCGGTCATGATCTTGTTGGACGCAAGATCCTCGAGTGTCATGAGAACGCGCTCCGAGCCGTTGATGATGAAGTATCCTCCCGGGTCGTGCGAGTCTTCGCCGTGACTGATTCTTTCCTCATCGGAAAGTCCGCAGAGGTTGCATGCCGTAGACCCGACCATGACGGGAAGCTGACCGATTGTGGTCACAATAGGTTCCTGTCTTTCTTCGCCCTGACAAAGAATCATGTCAAGCTGAATAGGTGCGGCGTAGGTCAGGTTTCTTAAGCGTGCTTCACTCGGATACAGTCCGGACTGCGAACCGTCCGCTTCACGGACAACGGGTTTTTCGACGCGGATTTCGCCCAGCTCAACCCAGACTTTGTCGTTGCCTTTGCCCCTCTGTTCAATGTCGGTTTCAATAATTCTCTGTTCATCAACGACTTTCTGGAGGTTGTACTCGAGGAAGAAGTTGTATGAATCCAGCTGGTGACGCGCCACATGAGCGCGTGAGAAGTATGCCTCGGATAATGTTTTACGATCTAACAAGCGGGACCCCCCTTTTTGTTAAAGGAGTTCATTTCTTTGGTCTCTTTACTACTATGCGGTACGCTTCCGCCTTACCTGCGGTCTGGCTGTTGCGAACAATCCTGATGACGTCGTTGATCTTTGCGCCAATCTCCTTTACTGCAGGATCATCATGATAGATGTTGGGAAGCTGGTCGCGTGTGATCTTGAAAGCCGCGAGTAAATCTTCAATTTCCTCGGCGGTCATAATCTGATGGTCAGGTACCATTACATGTTTAATTACGGAAAAGCCGGTGCCCATCGATAGCCCCTTTTATAGTTAAGATTTTGTTCAGATGCATCACCATTGAAAAAATACCAAAAACGCCACATTCGTGTCATAATTGACGTGGCAAGCGGGCCCAAGGGGATTTGAACCCCCGACCACCTGATTAAAAGTCAGGCGCTCTGCCTAACTGAGCTATAGGCCCCCTGATTATACAATCTATTCAGCATTATTACAATGAGAGATAAGTATATAAAACTTGTTTATTCGCAGTGCTTCCTTTATATGCGCAATCAGAGATATCGGAAAGTGACGCGCAACCGCGTTTTTGTATCCGCCATGACCTCCGCCCGCAACAAAAACGCAATTATCGGATATTTTCGAAAAACATCCAATATTTGCGCGACATTTCTGAAAGATCGCCGCGGATTAAGTTGTCAGACACTCTGTAAAAATATCGAATAATCCCGCAGATTCGTGTTTGCCCCGACCGTAAGACCGGTCGCCCCCGCACGTGCCGCACCTTATGCAACCTTATGCAACCGTACGTCCTGACAATACCTGTTAAAATATACCGTGAAAATGCCTGTTTAAATGCCTGTGACAATAACCGTGACAATACGCGATAACGCCGGCGATGACAACGCAACTTGATAACAAATTAAATATGCTTAACATATCTGCAGAGTATAGAAAAATAGATATTAACCTTATGCAGATATCACTGTATTAATACATAACACATAAATGTCGAGGTGATTGGTTATGTTAGGATTCTCTGCCGAATACCTGATAATCGTACTGTTCGGGCTGGTAATTGTCTTCCTGCTTTACGTCATATACGCCATGCAGCAGCGCATGAGAACACTGCTGGTCAATGTCGACCAGATGAACAGCACTATACATTACACATGCAATAAGCTGGATACTCTCTCCAAAGACGTTGAAGAGTTCAATAAGAAATGATGCGTATATGATATGCATCTGTGAAATGCGCATATGAAATGCGTATATGACATGACAGCCGCGGAATTACCGCGGGTTGCCTGTGAACTAAATAGGCAAAATAGATAAACTATACCCGACAATATGTAATAGCACAGGCAGTCAGTGCCCGACGCATTCGGACAGAAAGCACGCACTGACACCGCGGATGCTTACGCATCGTGCAAATTCGGGGCCATAGGGTAGCCTGGACCATCCTAGGAGACTGGGGGTCTTCTGACCCGCGTTCAAATCGCGGTGGCCCCATTGTTGTTTTAAGAATTTTCACAGTTTTTTGTTCATGAGTATCTTAGCATGAGAATCAGAGAAGTTTGTTTCGGATGCCTTTTAACCAGAATCGAGTATGAATGCCGCCTCGTTCTGGACTGTTCGATTCCCGAAAACGTAAGCCGCGTCAAAGAAGTCGTGGGTATCTGCCGCGACGAACTCAAACGCGGTCTTTTAGAGGATATTCCCTCACCCGAACTCTCAAGCCGCGTTCACAGGCTTGCCTGCGAAATGATTGAGCATATCGACCCGTACGTGGAGATTAAAGAGAGGACAAATATCGAGGCTGAAAAGATTCTTGCCGACGTCGGCGAAAGCCTCACGACATTCCGCGACTGTGCGCTGGCGGCGGTAATCGCCAACACTCTTGATTTCGGATCGAAGGAGCATGTGGTCACCGATGATTTCACGGGCTTCTTCAAGGACGAATTTAAGAAGGGGTTCAGCGTCGACGACTGCGACAGGATAGAAAAACTCACTGAAAGAACGGTTTTCATCTGCGACAACTGCGGGGAGATAGTCTTCGACAGGAAACTCGTCGAATTTCTGAAATCAAAGGGCGCTCACGTGACCGTTGTCGTCAAGGGTGCGCCGATAATCAACGATGCGACCATGAGCGACGCCGTCAAACTCGGCATGGATAAGGTCGCCGACAAAGTCTTCACGAGCACGGACGGTATCCCCGAGGTCGGCTTCAATATCCACATGATAAGCGACGAACTTAAGGACGAGATCTCAAAGGCGACGCTTATTATCTCAAAGGGCATGGCAAACTACGAATCTATGAGCGAATACAAAAAGAAGATGAAGCTGCCGCCGGTCGC
>JAFZMT010000047.1 GCA_017553245.1 Methanomicrobium sp. | reverse complement strand
GCCGCAATGCCGCAGACGATGGCAAAGACAGCAACGACTGCCGCTGCCGCAATTATTACTCCTTTTTGCATTTTTATCCCCCCAAAGATTCGATCATCTTAGGATAATACAATCTTTCGGACTTTTTAAGATATAAACAATGCTCCATCGTTCGGAAAAATACGGACAATCTCTAAATTAATATATATCAGGAAAATAGAGTCTGATATGAGAAAGAATGAACTCAACACACCTCAAAATTACGGCGATTGTTTTAGCCGCATTTTTAATTGTCATTACTGATTTGGCATTATTGGGTTTATTCGACAATTCTAAAAATTATGAAACTGTTAACATATATATGCCGTATCATGTTATTGAAATAAAACATGGAAATATTTTGAACGCTGATGAAGTTCCTTTTGTAATTGATTATGACAACTCCTCGGGCGAATGGACTTTTCGCGACGCGGATGAATGGAATGCCGTAAGAAAAACAGGTTTTGGCGGGGCTTATCTTATTTCAGAGAATATGCCGCCCGAATTTGACACAGCCAATCAGACAAGAATACCGGAATTGAACTATTCATTAAATTTCAGGGCAGATGACGGCGTATTACGATATAATCTGTATTACCGCAGCGCAATGAATGCCGAATGCATAAAGGCATTTTCCGACATTACATACACTTTATCAAGGCAGAATATATCGGATAATTTAACAAGAGAGGAATTGAAGAATATTCCCGAAGAACTGATTTACGGCAGGAACAAATCTGTCGAAATCTCAAATTTACCCGCATATGAATCAATCTGCATTGAAGATACTTATGACCTGCCGAAACCTGAAAGAAACGAAATATACTATTTGAGAATAACTTACAAAGCCATAGAATCGGCAGACGTTCCGGGCAGAACTGTCCCGAGATACAATTATGATCCGCACACATCGGTATTCGTGATAAAAGACAGCAGGACGCGGTTTGACTCAACTTATGACGAATACACGGCAAACAAATTGGAAACTGAAAAGAAACAAGGCACAATATGCGATACCCGCGCAAAAACCTGATCAAAAAAACCTTTCCCACATCGAAATTACGCGGGATGCCGAAAATAACTGTTAAACCGCAAACTGTTAACCGATTAAACTATTTTTCGTCCGCAAACTTTTTGCGCACGAGAGAGTCGGCATAACCGCTTTTATCGCGGTTATTTATACGCAATGCCGCATAGACAAGACATCCCGCAATAATCAGAAAGATTTCGCCGCCGATAAGCAGTTCGGGCAGATGCTTAACGTGACCGCCGCCGAGAAACTCCACGCCCTTAAAGAAGAGCACAAGCATATAGACACCGTACAATCCGAAAAAGACGGATGAAGAAAGCGCCAGAACAAACCGAAGACTCTGTTTGGGATGAAGGATGCATTTGCCTTTCCGCGTCAGCGAATACATATGCCACTTGCGGCTTTTATCCGCGCAGATAATTCCCGCGGTCTCCAAAACCACAAGATGCTGATGAAGCGTCGATTTGCCGATTGACAGCTCATCCGCCAGCGTCGCCGCCGAAATCGTTCCGCCCTCGGAACTGTCAATCGCCCGCAATATACCTATGCGGACATCCGAGGAGAGAGCACTCAGATCGGATTTGTCAAGCGTAATTGCATCGGATGCCGCGGAATCCATAACCGATCTAAATATTTACTTCATCGTAATTAATATACCCGCAATCAAATCGGGTCGCGCAGACTTCCGACAACGTACGAATGAAATAACACAAAATTAAGACTGAAAAAAGATTATTTACTGATTTTCATCAGTAAGGATCTGAACGCTTACAATGTCATGCTGGCGTTCGGCAAGCTTGTTGGCTTTAAAGATGTTCTTTCCGCCCTTGCCGATGGCGATACCGCGGTCTTCCTCCACAATATCCACATT
>JAFZMT010000046.1 GCA_017553245.1 Methanomicrobium sp. | reverse complement strand
GATATATTTTCAAAATTACATTGACTTAACAAATGTGTGGTAAACATATACGAAATTGATCGTTATTTGGTAGGAGAAAAATGTATGATAAATCAATATGTTTAATAGTAAAAACCGCGAATATTATCAAGCACTATTAAAGGGACCTATGGTCTAGCCGGTCATGACGTCGCCTTTACACGGCGAAGATCGTGAGTTCGAATCTCACTGGGTCCACTTCTTTTTAAGCGGTTTTGTGAATTTTTTATAATCAATCGGTATTTTCCGCGATTTACCGAAAAATCCGTCTCCGAAAACGACAGTCCCGTTAAGATTGCCGTAATACGAAACATGATTTAAATGCGGGTATTACTCATATATCAGTAACAACACGGCAGTGAACACCCATGGACAACTTACACAAAGAACTGATATTGCTCTTCATCTCGGTAATCGCCGGATTCATCGCAGGCAGAATCGCGGGCACCTTCCCGCTCTCGCTTTTAGCCGCGGTAGCCACAACACTGATTGTCTATTATGCGGTTGATTTCGTCATAAAAAAGTTCGTCAAAATCGAATCGAAAGACGAAGAATAAGAACAGTCGGACGAAGAATACCCATCCGGCAAATGAGAGTTCTGATAAAAAGAGGGAATATCATACAGATACTCCCGAAATTCGTTTATCGTTTTTTTGTTCTGTCCGAACAGGATTTATCCTCAATCTTCAGTTCGGCAGATTATTGACATTGTAGACAATAACGCCGTAGTTGTAGGGCTTGCCGATTGAAAGCGAGTTCGTCGTCGGCGTCGAATCCTGAGGCAGTTCGCAGGTTGCGTAGACGACATTGTTCGGATAAATCGTAGACCTTACCGACTTATACGGAATGCCCGCATTGAAGATATCCTCTCTTGTCTGCGGGTTGAAGTCCTTGGGCACATCGTCGTAGTTGTAAGCGAAGATATAAGCAAGAGTAAACAGACCGTCGCCCGTAGCTCCCATGGAGTTCTTCTTATCGTAGGTAACCGTCACCACAAGCCCCGAATTGCCGCTTTCAACGGCATCAATCGTGGTCTTGGTCGTAAGGATGCTGTCGTCGGCTTTAACGACGATAGGCTCGGTCACGGCATATGTCGCGGCGGCGGTCGGAGCCGGCGTTATGACCTGCACTTCGGTGGGCGCGGAAGTCGGCGTTATCGGCTGACTCGTCGTTGTGCACCCCGCCGAAAATATGAGCAGAGCCGCAATTGCGACCAGAAGGACGGTTGCGGCATAACTCTTTGTGTTCTTTAACGGAATTGAGAACATTATTATCACAGAAAGTATTCTGTCGGCATGTGTATTTAACTTAAGGCATTTCCCGCAAATCCAAAAGCATCAGCCCCCGCGGCAGTGCACGGCGGCATCCGGCTGCCGCAACGAAAATTGATCTAAAACGCATATCCTTGAGATATCGCCGCAGAAAACCCGATTTTACGGTCATGATAATTTGGTTACGTTTTTTAGTCATAAGCGCAATCTAACATATTAGATTCACTATGACTGAGAACGAATACCCCATCGCAAATGTCGCGGGAAAGGAAATACCCTACGATCCCGAGACATTGAGGCGGATAAACGAGCACCCCTGCTACAGTGAACACGCCTGTCACACGGCGGGAAGGATTCACCTCCCCGTGGCACCCAAGTGCAATATCCAGTGCAATTACTGCGTCCGCGACTACGACTGCGTAAACGAGAGCCGACCCGGAGTCTGCAGCGAAGTTCTCACCCCCGAAGAAGCCGTGGACCTCGTCAGGCGTGCTCAGGAAAAATTCCCGTATCTCAAGGTAATCGGCATTGCGGGACCCGGCGATCCGCTCGCAAACGAGGAGACCTTCGAAACTCTCCGCCTCTTAAAAGAGCACTTCCCCGTGCCCATAAAATGCCTCAGCACAAACGGACTCCGCCTTCCCGAAAGCATAGACAGACTCCATGAGTACGATGTCGGCAACCTCACCGTCACCTTAAACGCCGTCGATGCCGCAATCGGCGAAAAAATCTACTCCTTCGTGGAGTATGACGGCAAAAAGCTCCACGGCAGGGAAGGTGCCGAAAAACTCCTCTCCCAGCAGCTGAAAGGAATAGAGATGGCGGTCGCAAAGAAGATGCTCGTCAAGGTAAACACAGTCTATATCCCCGGCGTCAACGACAGCCACATCGTCGATATTGCAAAGAAGTGCGGCGAAATGGGCGTCTTCACCTATAATCTCATCCCCGTGATTCCGCAGTACAGGTTCAAGGACATAGTGCCCCCCACTCATGCCCAAAAGCGCGAGATGCAGGACAAATGCTCACCCTATGTCCGCCAGATGAGGCACTGTCAGCGCTGCCGTGCGGATGCCATCGGCAAACTCGGTCAGGATGTTCAGGGCTGTCTTTACAGCAAAAAAGAAATAAACTGAATATATAAACTGAATTTTTTTATCAACCGATTTTTTTATAGGCTGTTTTTTTTATAAACTGATTTTTTAACTGATTTTTTAGTTTTTCGGAAATCCGCTCACACCGGCTCACACCACTCTCTCGGTGGTGGAAAGCTCTATGCCGCCGGCTGTGATATTGTAGGGATAAACCCTGCCCGGAATCCCCAATCCTGCCATCTTTCTTACGGAAAGCGTTCTCTCAATCTCGTTTCCGTGAATAACCTCGTTTAACTGGATGAAAATATCGGCATTTCTGCACACATAAGACATCTCCGCGGGACTGTGAAAGTCGTCGTAGACAATGACCATAATGTCGGCACCCGCGGCACGCAGGTCCTTTGTCCCCTCGTTCAGAAGAAACACCGCCTTTCCGATTCCGAACCTGTCGATGACGCTCGAAAGCGAATCTATGACGATAAGGTCGCCCTTTAAAGCCGCGAGTATCTCGTAAAAGTCCATATGCCTCGCATCCGTCATCCCCTCACCCGGAATGCCGTCGATCATGACATACGAACCGCCGCCTCCCGCCTTCAGGAACTGCCCGGCAATCAGTTCGCATCCCGAAAGAGGGTTGCCGCAGACCGCAATTGTCCTGCCCTTCGGAAAACCGCCGTCAAGCTGGAAATCAAGCCCCGCGATACCCGATGACCTTCTGTCATCTCTAACCTTTGCTTTTCGCACAGCGCCGACCATAAAAAATGAAATTATTCCTGTTTACCCGCGAAACGGCTGCAGTATCTCTCGCGGAGCTCGCGGCGGAGGAGTTTCCAGCCGTTGACACGCGGCAGTTCATCGACAATGATGTAGTTTCTCGGCACCTTGTATCTGGCAAGTTTTGACATGCCGTATTCTATCAGTTCATCGTCCGTGAGCACCTTATCCTTCTTGAAGACGACCGCCGCAACCGGAATCTCGCCCCTGTGAATGTCGGGACAGCCGAATATCGCGATATCGTCAATCGCCGGATTCTCGATGAATGCCTTCTCGACCTCGGTCGGATAAATCTTCCAGCCCGACATCACAATCATGTCCTTCTTTCTGTCCGTTATGGAAAGCATTCCGTTTTCGTCGATGAACCCGATATCGCCCGTAAGGAACCAGCCGTCCGGCAGGAAGACCTTGGCGCTCTCCTCCGGCATCCTCCAGTAGCCTTTCGCAACCGCGGGACCGCGGAGGGCAACCTCGCCGACGCCGCCCGTATCAAGTTCAACCGAAGGATCTTCGGTATTGACAATCTTCATCTCGGTATATCCCACCGGAGCGCCGACACTCTTGAACTCGTCCGCGGACGTGTAATCCTCCTGCCTGATTGCCGTGCCGGTGCCGACCACAATCGTCTCGGAAAGTCCGTATGCGTTGATGATCGGAATATTGTAGCGGTAATGGAACTCTTTCCAGACGCTGGGGTGGAGCGGACCGCCGCCCGAGATCATCTCCTTGCAGGTATTGAACTTGTCCTCGGTTCCGATGGGCATCTTGACAAGCGAGTGAATTACGGGCGGCATTCCGGCAATGACCGTCACCTTGTACTTCTCGGCATACTCTATGTATCTGTCCATATCGAACTTCTCCATGATGACCCATGTCGCCCCCGACTTCAGCGCCGAGATTCCCCACGAAACGCCGACATGCGCCATCGGATAGATACCCAGATACACATCTTCGCACGTGTATTTCATGAGTGAGGATTCCGCGTCAAACGCCGCCATCCAGTTGCCGTGCGTGAGCATCGCACCCTTCTGCTGACCCGTAGTTCCCGAGGTGTACTGAAGCTGGCAGAGGCAGTCATCTTCGACGTTGACGGCTCTTACGTAATCGGGCATTGAGGCTGTCTCCGACTCAAAACCGGCGGTGCCGGTCGTGAATATCATCGGAATGATGCCGCCCGCGTCGAATCTGGAGCATGCCGCCTTTGCGTTCTTCTCGCCGCCGCTGTCCGTGATAATCGCTGCCGATCCCGAGTTTTTGAGCATGTAATGGACTTCATTGTCGCTTAAGACAATGTTAAGCGGCACGGCAATCGCGCCGATACGCCACAGAGCGAGGTATGAGAGAAGGTATTCGGGGTTTGCCGGCAGATAAATACATAATCTGTCACCTTTACGGATTCCTTTCTTCGTATAGTAATTCGAGCGGCGGCATACCGCTTCGAACAGTTCCCTGTATGAGTATTGGATGTTCTCTATGGGGAATATCAGCGCAGGTTTATCTCCTAACCTTTTGTTTACGTCTAAAAAGGTCGTGCAGTTTGTCAACTTTTGTCCTCCGGTAGGTCATGGTATCTGCGGCGGGGACGGATTATGCATATTGCCTGTTGCTTATTGCATTGCTTATTGCATTGCTTATTGCATTGCTTGTTGCATTGCTTGTTGCATAACGCGGGTTCCCGCACACTACATTTACATGCACATATTTGTTCATTGAAGTATAAAAAATAGCGTATTGCATACCGCCGCAAGGCAGAGAAAAGAGCATGTAAAGAGCCGTAAAGAGACGTAAAGAGCGCGTAAAAAAGTGCGGCAAAAGAGACCGGCAACCCGATCGCTCCCTTTCGCCGCAGTTTTGAGAGTAAATCCGAAACTCGGTCCTGTTTCTGATTCAATCTGCCCGAAACCAATCGTCCGAAACCCAATCGGTCCCGGACTCAGTCCTCTCCCTCATCGCCGCCGAACAGCTGCCCGGGCAGTCGCAGTTTCTCTTTGGGGGGAAAGCCCTTATCGAACTCCTCGACATCGGCATCGTCGACAAAGTAGCCCGCAGGCGTAGTATAAACGCCCGTAATGCCGTCGAGGTATCCCTTAATCAGCTCTTTGCAGAGGAAGAACGACGAATCCGCACCCTCGGGCAGACCGTGGTAGCGTATGCCGAAATTACTCGCGACATCAAAGCCGCTCTTGCCGTAGAACTCGATATTCCCTTCAAACATGACGGCGCCGAAACCGAGTGCCGCTGCCCTCTCCAGTGAGTAATCAAGCAGGGCCTTACCGTATCCCCTGCGCTTGAGTGCGGGAGCAATGCATATCGGTCCCATTGTAAGAATCGGGACGCTCCTGCCGTCGTCGGCGGCAACGGCGTTTCTCATGAAGACATTCTGCCCGATAATACTGCCGTTCTCCTCCATAACGAGATCGAGTTCCTTAACAAAGGCGGGATCGTCCCTCAGGACATGGATGACATAATGCTCGCTGCATCCCGGGCGGTAAACATTCCAGAATGACTCTCTGACAAGGTTTTCAACCGCTCTGTAATCTTCTTTCTTTTCCAATCGAAATTTAATGGCGTTATTGTTCATTTTTTAAGCCTGTAAACGTTTTATGTAATGATTTTATGTAATATTCAAAAGTCCTTTCAAACGGGATCGATACCCAAAAGTATTCAATCTCGCAAAATCCGGATAATCTCCGGTTATCGACTTCGGGCGGGATATGGTATGCAAATATTGCACGAATACTGCATCATGCAGTCATGCCGTTCCCGCCTTACACGATCTCCGATAAATGAAGGCGGAAGAAAACTCCCTGTATTTTGGTATCTGCTTTAATATATTGTTTCAAACAGCATTCTCCGAATGAAACCGAATGAATATTCACCGCTCAAACCTGCGGAATATGAATATTCGCATAAGATTCGGTTTCAATCAAATCTTCTCTTATTCTTATTATGTTGTCCCTGACGATAATTAAAACTGCTGAAAAAAGAACTGCTGATGAAAAAAGAACTGCTGATGAAAAGAGAACAGCGGATGAAAAAAAGAATTATTGATATTCGGGGAGCGGCTGGGACTCAATCGGCAGTCCGCCCTTGAAATGCTGCTGAATCTTTGCATACTGCTCTCTGATTCTGTCGTTCATCATCGGATGCACCTTTGTGAGTGCCGCCTCAAAGTGCTCAAACCCGACTCTGGGGCGGGAATCGCGCATAGCAATCATCGCCGCCTCCCTGCACACGAGTTCCAGATCGGAACCCACATAACCCTGCGTCAGCGTCGCAATCCTCTTTAAAAGATCGTCGCGCGGCTTATCCTCGATATAAAGACCGTTGCGTATGAGTTCGGCAACGATGATACGCCTCCTGCGGTTGGGCGTCACCGGCGTCATCTCATCTCCCTCGACTTTGCTTATCTCGGACAGGGACTGTTTAACATCCTTGCAGGTCACGTTCCTGTGGATTGAAAAGTCCTTCTTGCGGCTCAAAATCGCGAATGCCTCCTCGATTGCGCCCTCATCGTAATTCTCGGTATAATCGACGAGATCCTCGATGACCGAATCCTCAATCGGCATATACTTCGAATGAATCTGAAGAATCCTCATCCTCGACTTCTCGTTGGGCTCGCCGACGTAAATCAGCCTGTCGAAGCGTCCCGCACGCAGGATGGCGGGGTCGATGATATCGGGGCGGTTGGTCGCGCCCATCACGACGACGCCGTTAAGCTCCTCAATGCCGTCGAACTCCGTCAGAATCTGATTAAGTATGGTATCATAGACCTTCGAGTCCGTGCCGCTGTTCCTCGCCGGCGCAATCGCGTCAAGCTCGTCGAAGAAGATAATCGAGGGCGCAAGCTGTCTTCCCTTGCGGAATATCTCGCGGACGGCCTTCTCGCTCTCGCCGACCCACTTCGAGAGGATCTGCGGGCCTCTGACCGAGATAAAATTGGCGCCGCTCTCCGAGGCAATCGCCTTTGCAATCAGCGTCTTACCCGTTCCCGGCGGTCCGTAAAGAAGCACTCCCTTCGGCGGCTTTATGCCGAGATTCTCGAACTTTTCGCGGCGCGTAATCGGATACTCCGCCGCTTCTCTGACCTCCTCAATCTCGTGGTTGAGTCCGCCGACATCGTACCACTTAATCTTGGGCAGGTCGATGAAGATCTCGCGCATCGCACTGGGGTGAATGTCGTGGAGGGCATCTCTGAAATCGCTGACCTTAATCTCCATCGACTCAAGAATCTCCTGCGGAATCTCGTCGGTATCCATCTCAATGCTCGGGATATAGCGCCG
>JAFZMT010000045.1 GCA_017553245.1 Methanomicrobium sp. | reverse complement strand
GGTCGGGGATGGGCACAAGTTCTTCTAGTCTTTTGCCGTTTATCGTGACGATATGCCGCCCCTCTTCGGATGCCGCTTCCCTCTCTTCGTATGTGAAAACGGCATCCGCCATGTATATTGCGGCAATCTCGCCGACCGCGTCTCTGATACTCTTCATGGTATCCGAGCAGACCGGCGGAAATACCGTCGGGTCGCCGCTTTTCAAAAGAACAATCTTAACGTCTTTCATATCCCGCATCCCTGCGCATTCTGCTTTCCTTTATCAGAACTTCATTATGCCGAACTGACCGTCTATCCAGTCCGAGATTGCGTCCCTGACCTTCCGAAAGCCCGCCGTTACCTCATCCTTCGGACCCGAGAAGAGATACGGGTCGGCAAACCGCTGATCAATCACGAACTTGGCGTTGATTGACTTCTTTACGGCATCACTGCAGCTGCATGTGATAACGGCGACGTCAAAGTATTCGCCGGCATACTCGTTCACGTTCCTCGTTTTATCGTCGGTGAGGGTAATTCCTATCTCTTTAAGGACGGCGATTGTTGTCTCGTTTACGCCTGCCGCGGGGTCGACGCCGGCGCTGAATCCCTCATATCTGTCGCCGTATCGTGCATTGAGGATTGCCGCCGCCATCTTTGAGCGACCCGCATTATGGTTGCATACGAAAAGAATCTTCTTTTTACCTGCCATTTTTCACACCTGCTTTTTCTGTGGTTTATTTGTTGGTTTTTCGGTCGATATTTCCAATATCCTTATCTTTTAATGAGTCACCGCTCCGATATATCGTTATGTATGGCGTCATCGCTCCCCGATGCGTCATTCCCTGATGCGCCGCTGTCCGCCGCATTGCCCCCGGTGACATCGCTCTCCGCGGGTTTGCTCTCCGCTGATATGTCCTGTGCGCCCGATTCATCCCCGTGTTCGCCGCTTTCGCCCTGCTTCATGAGTTCGGGGTAATAGCGGTTGCCGATTCTCTCCTTAAAGTGCTTCCAGAGATACCAGCATCCGATTATGGCTGCGGCGATTAGGACAATCGCAAGGATTCCCACCCACATATCCGTGATAAAGAGCTGATACACATACTCCGAGCCGAGCGCAATCGAGTAACAGCTGATGAGACTGCCGACAATGACGGCAAGCATGATGTTTTTCCCCGGCATTCCAATCATCTTGCCTATAATCGGGGTTGTAAGACCTCCGGTTCCCTGAAGCGGGATTATGACGAATATGGTAAGACCGACCGAAGAAAATCCCTTGATCCACGGGTGTTTCTCAAAGAAACTGCTGCCGTTGTCGACTATGGTCTTCATGAGTTTCGTTCCGAAAAACGGAATCTTAAGTGCCAGATCAAAGTTTAAGACCATGAAGAGAGCGCAGAGGATATCTATCACGGCGAGAACGGGCGCAATCAGCCACCACGGAATCAGTCCCGACGCAATCGCTATCGGAATCACGGACTCCTTGCCTGCGGGGGGCACGAAATAGACCGCCATGAACCCCGTGAGCACTATAAAGGTATCATGATCCAGAAGGAGATACAGCGTCAGTATGAAAATGGCGGCTAAAACAAAAGGGATACAGAAACGAAAGACAATCTTTGCCGGACCGCTCATCTCATGAAGAAATGAGAATGTCTTTCCAATCGTACCCTGCATATCGTTAATAATTGTTTTTTTAAGGTAATTATTGTATCATTATGTGATTGGGCAGTGAGACGGCAGTGCGAGGTTTCCGTCATGCCATGAATTGAAGTCGTTGAAGTCGTGAGAATTTCTCACGACTTGAAAATAGTTATACCCTAAACCCGGATCACACTTACTTTATCTCGGAGATTCTTCTCACTGCCTCTTTGAGCGTGTCCATACCCGCGGCATAAGAGATTCTTATCCATCCCGGGGCGTTGAAGGCTGTTCCCGGGGTTGAGGCGACAAGACCTTCCTCAAGCCAGCGGTTTGCGATTGCGAGGTCATCGCCGTCGACTTTGATAAACGCATAGAAGGCACCTTCGGCGGGCGCGGTCTGATAGCCGATATCGTTGAGAGCGCCGATGAGGTAGTTGCGGCGGAGCTCAAACTGCTTCCTCATGTCCTCGACGCAGGTCTGGTCGCCGCGAAGCGCCGCAACGCCGCCCCACATCGCAAAGGTCGTCGCCTGACTCGTCGTGTGCTGCTGAACCTTGGTCATTGTCTTCGTAATCGCAGACGGCGCATGCGAATATCCCAGCCTCCAGCCCGTCATCGCGTATGCCTTGGAAAAGCCGTTGACCGTGATTGTCCTCTCGTGCATGTCTCCCATGGCGGCGACCGAGAGATGTTTTCTGCCGCCGTATATGAGTTTCTCGTAGATCTCGTCGGCGCAGGCGATTATGTCGTTATCCTCGCAGATATCCTTTATCAGCGTCAGCGACTCCTTATTCAATACCGAGCCCGTCGGGTTTGACGGCGTCGTAAAAATAAGCATCTTTGTATTTTTGTTAACCTTCTCAAGTATGGTGTCGTCAAGCTGGAAGGTCTTTAAGTTGAGCGAGTGGTGAACGGGCTTTGCGCCGGCGAGAAGGATCATCGGCTCGTAGCTCACCCATGACGGATCGAGGATAATTGCCTCATCCTGCGGGTTTAAACACGCTTCCATCGCTTCCGAGAGGTTGTTTTTGGCGCCGCAGGCTACCACGATCTCGTCCGGCGTCGCCGTTATTCCGTTATCCCTTGCAAGTTTCTCGCAGACTGCCTCGCGGAGTTCCAGAAGACCCTGACTTGCCTCATAATGCGTCTTTCCCGACTTCAGCGCGTTTATGCAGGCTTCGGTAATGTGCGCCGGCGTGTCAAAGTCCGGTTCGCCGATTGAAAGCGAG
>JAFZMT010000044.1 GCA_017553245.1 Methanomicrobium sp. | reverse complement strand
GTCTCGCCGTCTCCATGAACGGCATCGACGGTCTGTATGTATTGTTCATCCCCGGATTTCTGATGATAGTTACTCTCCTCAAGGTGCTTCCGAAGGACTTCACAAAGACGGGCGCGACCGGCAAGGTGGAGGATGCCAAAGCCGCAAATCCTGTAAAAGCGGATGAAACGGGCGCAACACCGACGGGCAGATTCCCCTATAAGGCGGTTTCATACCTTGTGGCGGGAACGGCGTTCCGCTCGTGGGTTATCTACGGCTGCATTGCCTATATGCCGACCTACTTCACGCAGAACGGCATGGAATACGGGCTTGCGAACTTCCTCACATCGCTCATGCTGTTCTTCGGCGTCGCCGGTCAGTTCATAGGCGCCGACCTCTCGGACAGATACGGGCGCAAAGAATACTCGATATTCGGAGTTGCCTGCGCAATTCCGCCCTTCCTCCTGTTCATATTCACGAGCGGCATTGTCTCGATAATTGCCCTTATGATATTCGGCTACTTCATCTGGACGACGTTCTCGGTTACGGTCACCATGTCGCATGAGATGGCACCGAAGGGCACGGGAATGGTCTCGGGACTCATACTCGGGTTTGCGGTCGGCAGCGGCGGACTCGGAGTGGCGCTTACGGGCTACATTGCCGACATGACCGATGTCCTCACCGGCATCTCAAGCCTCATAGTGCCGATGATAATAGCCCTCATATTCTTCATCCTCGTGCCTTATCCGTTCAAGACATTCCGCGTTAAGAAAGAGAAGGAAAATACCGAATAACATTTTTTAAATCAAAATCGTGCAATCAGATCCGCACGAAGAATCGCACGAATCAGTCAAAAATAGGATTATTCTTTTTTAAGATTCAGACTGTAAAGGTAATCCTTTGCCGAATCCGAAAGGTCGGTATCGGTTTCATACATCGAGATAAAGCGTATGGCATCAACGGCTTCGCCGTTACCTACCATGGCGAGGCTCTTTAGGATTCTGCCGCGTACCTGAAAGTCGGTCTCGTCCTTATAGCGCGAAATCATGGGCTTTACCGCGGTTTTCGAGCGCAGTTTCCCGAGCGATGCCACCGCGGCAAGCCTGACGCCGCGGGACTCGTCCGTGAGCGCATTTATGAGGACGGGGGTTGCGGACTCATCCCCGATTCTGCCCAGCGACTTCGCCGCCTCCTTCCTCACATAGTGGTTTTCGTCCGCCATCAGGGGAATAATCAGGTCAAGGTGGTCTTTTGCGCCGATGATTCGAAGTGCCTCGCAACAGCCGGCACGTACCTTAAAGGACGGGTCTTTGAGCCCCGAAATCAGCTGTTCCTTTGCCGCATCGCCGAGATTTGCGAGAGCGGAGACGGCGGCGGCGTGCATCCTCTTTGAGTTCTCGTTCAGCGCTTCTATGAGGTGCGGGATGCTGCTCTCGTATTTCAGCCTGCCCAGCATCTTCGCGCAGTTTTCGCGGACGGCAAGCGACTGCGAATTCAGACCGTCTATGAGATACGGCTCCGCCCGGGTGCCCATTACCTCAACGGCATTGAAGGAGCCTTCAAGTATGAGCGGGTCGCGGACGTCAAAGGAGGAGATGAGCGCCCGAATCTGTTCGGGAGAGAATGTGTCGCTTTTGCCTCTGCCGATGACGTAAGCCGTTTCCGCCACCGCCGTGCTTCCCGAGGCACTGAGCGGCGTCCTTCCCGCGGCACCCGCGCCGCCCGTCTTTGAATGAAGCTGCGCTCTGAGCATGTCGAGTTCGGCGCGGACGCGTTCCTCCGCCGAGTTGCGTTTGCGCATGAAGAGGATGATGGCGAAGTAAACCCAGAGGTATATGAGCGAGATGAATATCGAGAATATGACATCGGTTGCGGCGCCGCCGATGACAAACGAGAGCATTGAGACGAAGATGAAGACAATGAATATCGAGATATGGATTAACTTCTCTTTCGGATACCAGAGTGCGGTCAGAACAAGAGGTATGTAGAGCAGGTGCGGCGTAAGCATTGAGAGAATCGGTTTCATGTCGGCATCCGCCGAGATGTTGCCGACGACGGCAAGGAGCCCCACGACTATGTAATACATCAGCAGGATGTATGCCTTAAGATAGTTGGATCTCTGTTCCGTTTCCGCCATGTTGCCGCCCGCGTCCGATTTTGTCGATCAGTGTTTAATTATTGATAAATTATTGTGTAATTATTGTTTAATTGATTAATTATTGTTTAATTACTTAAGGATTGTCAATACGGCATGATCTCCGACCGTATGCGCAATTCATATATTTTATCAATGCTATCTTATATTAGAAATCAGGTATTTCTTACTCCTATAGTGTAGCGGTCAATCATCCCGGATTTTGGTTCCGGGGACGACGGTTCGAGTCCGTCTAGGAGTATGATTCGGGCTGATTCGGGCTTTTTTGTATGTCGTTTTTTTACGCAAATTTTCAGAAATAAATCCCGCAACGTCCTTTAATCACTTTCGCACCACGCACGGCTAATCTGCTTATATCTGCGGATACAACCATTATGATGTCAGGCGGCGGTGAAGGCGGTCTCAGGGAGAATGCGCATCCAAATTCTCATAAACCGTTAAACCGTCCGTTCTGCAGAGATAATCCGACAGGGGGGCAGTCCGTCGTGACCTGCGGTTGCGTCACGGACAACTTCCGAAATTCGCGGTATTGCATAATCTTTCATCCTTCGAACAACGGGATTAGGGGGTTATGCTTTGCCGGTTTTCGGGGGAGTTGCGCTTTTACGTTAACTCTGCGGGGAAATGAAATCAAAAATGAAAATGATCACTAAACTGATCACGAAACTTATCACTAAAATGAGAGCGTTTCCCTGACGGCAGTGTTCATCCGCGTAATCGGATGCGGATGACAAAACTTGAGATAATTGAACAAATTGAAAAATTGAAGACGATACAGTCGGGAAGTGAAGAAAATGACAGATTTTATCGAAACAGGCAGCTCTAAGAGCGCAGTCAGAGTTTTAACCAATCCTATTGCGGATATCGGCGCATTCAGCGCGATTGTAAATGCGGTGCTCACCGAAAATCCGTTTGAGTGCACTGATTACACAGCGCAGGGTGTCGTGACGGCAGGCGTCGTTAAGAACAGGGAGTATTACACCTCGAAGTTTCTCTATGAGGACGACAATGCGAAGACCGTCGGCAACATTACACTGAAATCACCGACCGTCGAGGCATTTACGCAGTCCGCATCGAGAATTGCGGCTGACACCGCACTTGCGGAGAACATCGGCGGCGACGCGGTAAGAGATTATGACAATGATGCCTTCTACTGCCAGCTTAAATGTCATGACGCAAACGGCGAGATATACTACGTGACTTTCTCACGCACAAAGGTCAGAATTTCATCGTTCGAGAGCGACGCTGTTCTTTCAAAGGTCGAGAACTGGGCGGACAGTATTCCAGCTCTTGCCTGAAGTGCGGGCTGATGCGTATACTTATGCGGAAAATTGCGAAATACTTTTTCCGCATTATTGCGGTCGTTATTCCTTAATTTAAGTATGGCATATCGTATGCGAAGATAATGAATGAAGCATGCAGATGCATGGGGGTGCATTCAGATGCATGTATGATGCATAATGCCTGCGGGATTTTGTCGGTCGGCGATGAGTGAGTTGTAAAGGGCATTATCGGCACGTTATCCGCGTTTTCGCGTGATGCGGGTTCGTGAGATTCATATCATTCGTGAAAATCTTATGCATGCGGATGTCTGAAACGATAACGGGCAGGTTCCTTTAAGAGGGCACGATGACGGGGGGTTTTCGGGTTATGCACGGCAATTCAACGCGTGAGATGCTGATTGAGACCAGCCGCGACGTAAAGTGGATACGGGCGGCTCTCTCCGAGATAAAAGAGCGGGAGAATGATCTTGACTGCCGGCTCAGGGCTTTGGAAAAGGAAAAGTCGCGGAAGAGCACCTTCTTCTCGCTATTCAGCGTGGAGAACAGTCTCAGCATCGGCATCGGCGCAGGTGCGGGGGGAGTTACGGCAATCCTTATCGGATTGTTCGGCGGGTAACTCCCGCTTTTTCGGTTTTGTTTTTACTGTTTTTGGGTTTTTGTCCTGTTATTTTGTTTTTTCTGTTTTGTTGTTTTTTACTCGGTTTCTGCCGTCCCTGTCGGCACTTGCCCTGTATTCCCTCAGTAAAGCCGCGGCATAGGCATCCCTCTTCTTTGTCGGGATGTAATTCTTCTTTGAGACGGCGGCGACAAGTTCATCCTTAATCCGAACGTCAGATTCGGGATTTAAGGCTTTCACCTGCGCAATTATCTCATCTAGACCGTTTATGCCTATACTTTTGCCGTCAATGTCAATCCGCCGCACATCCGAGCCGCTCGGAACCATGCCGCCGCAGACAATGCAGTATTTACCCTCATCTTCGTTCATTGTGCCGTATCTCCGTTAATTTCGCTTATCTCATCCGCATCATTCTCACGTGTCTTCCGTTCATATCTCCTTTATTTTCCTAATTATCCCAAGTTCTCTCGGATTTCCTCTCTCAGTCACCCCTTATCATAACCAGAATCATCTTGAACCGCGTCACCGCGGAGAGTGCGTGCGGGGCATTCGCGGGGAAGATAATCGTATCACCCTCTTTCATCATATGAGTCTCACCCGAAAGCCAGACCTCGCATTCGCCCTCGAGAATCGTCACAACCGCGTCATACGGCGCCGCATGCTCGCTTAAGCCCTCACCTTCGTCGAAGGAGAAGAGCGTGATAC
>JAFZMT010000043.1 GCA_017553245.1 Methanomicrobium sp. | reverse complement strand
CCTTTTTTCAAATCCGATATCTGTTTTTATTCAGCGTTTTGCAGTGTATTTATCTCTTTGTTTATCTCTTTGCCGTCATTTTGTTATGAACAGTGTCCGTACTGCACATATATGACATAATCACCGTGAAGGCACCGTGAAAGCATCTGTGTTCGCACCGTCTGCCTGATGGCATGGCACAACCCAAACATATTGCGGTGCATGGTTGCATCGTGTCCGGGTGTTTGTGGTGCTGCAAAGCAAAAAGTATTATACGCATTGCACCATAATTAGTAATCACAATGGTGCGATTCTCCGTAACAATGGATGACAAACTTGTCGGCAAGATAGATGCCATATCCGCAAAACAGGGAAAATCACGTTCCGAATGGATAAACGATCTCTGCGGTGCGGGTGTTGCCGACGGCGGTGCAGGCGCTGCGAAAAGCAGCGGCGTCAATGACTGCGTAACCGAAGCTCTGACACTTCGCGACCGAATCCCGAAGAACACTCCGAACATGGAGGACTATGACACGGTCTACAAAAACTTCAAGATCGATGTCCCCGAATACTTCAATTTCGGATTCGATGTCGTTGACGCATGGGGCAAAATCGACAGAAACAAGCGTGCAATGGTCTGGATTAATCAGAGCGGCTATGAAAAGGCATTTTCATTCCATCAGATTACGAACAAGTCCAATCAGGCGGCAAACATGCTCCTCAAATACGGCATCAAGAAGGGCGACCGCGTTGCCCTCATGCTCCCGCGTGTGCCCGAATGGTGGTTCTTTGCGCTGGCGTGCATAAAACTCGGCGCCGTCTTCGTCCCCTGTCCGACTATGCTGACGCCCAAAGATCTCAAATACCGCGCAAATGCCGCCGGATTCAAGATGATAGTCACGAACATGGAGAACGCGGCTAAGGTCGAGGAGATCTGCCCGGAATGCGCATCGCTGCGCTCAAGGCTCGTCGTCGACGGCGTTAGGGACAACTGGATAAGCTATCTCGTCGAACTCGACTATCCGGCGCCCGTATCGAGCAAACTTGTTATGAGCGGCATTGAAAAGACGCATGCATCAGATCCGATGGTCATGTATTTCACGTCCGGCACCACCGGCGAGGCAAAGATGGTGCTTCACAACCACGCGCTCGCTCTGGGACACCTGACAACCGGCGCCTTCTGGCTCGATTTGAAGAAGGACGACGTTCACCTCACGCTTTCCGATACCGGATGGGGCAAATCTTCGTGGGGCAAGTTCTTCGGTCCGTGGATTCAGGGCGCATGCAGTATCGTCTACGATTACCGCGGAAAGTTCAATGCGACCGAGATTCTTCCGATTCTCGAGAAGTATGAGATTACGTCGTTCTGCTGTCCGCCGACAATCTACCGTATGCTGATAATGGCGGATTTGAACAAATTCGACCTTAAATCGCTCCGTCACTGCTGCAGCGCGGGCGAACCGCTCAACCCCGAGGTAATCAAGGTCTGGAAAGAGGGCACGGGTCTGACAATCTATGAGGGATACGGTCAGACCGAGCTTACCCTGTGTATCGGCACCTTCCCGTGCATGGAGGTCAAGCCCGGTTCAATGGGCAAACCGGCGCCCGGATGGCATATCGAGCTTCACGATGACGAGGGCAAAAAGGTCGGCGTCGGCGAAGTCGGAAGAATCGCAATAAAGACCAATCCGAGACCCGTGGGCATGTTCATGGAGTATGTGGACAATCCCGAGGAGAACAAGGCGTCGTTCGTCAACGGTTTCTACTACACCGGCGACAAGGCGTATATGGACAATGACGGCTACTTCTGGTTTGTCGGCAGGAGCGATGACGTAATCAAGAGTTCCGGCTACAGACTCGGTCCGTTCGAGGTGGAATCGGCAATAAAGGAGCACCCGAGCGTTAAGGAGGTCGCGGTCGTCGGCTCTCCGGACCCGATTCGCGGTCTCGTCGTAAAAGCGTTTGTTGTCCTTAAAGACGGATATGAACCTTCGGATGCGCTGGTTGTCGATATTCAGAAGCATGTGAAGAGGACGACGGCGCCTTACAAGTATCCGCGTGTGATTGAGTTCGTGGAAGACCTTCCGAAGACGATTTCGGGCAAGATTAGGCGCAATGTCCTTCGCGATGCCGAGATTAAGAAGCATGTCGAGGCCATGAAGTCCCATGCGGAAGCTGCCAAGAATTCGGAAAAACGCGCCTGAGACCTGCGACAGGCTCTCATAATTTCTATTTTTTGCTCCGAATACGGCGGATTTATGCTCCGGTCGCTTCCGCCAATCCGCACAAAGACCAAGGTTTATCTGATAGGAGCGCCTATTTATTAAAGCACAATTTTATTGAGCGAGGGTTGCCGAGCCAGGTCAAAGGCGATAGGTTCAGGGCCTATTTACGTAGGTATTCGAGGGTTCGAATCCCTTCCCTCGCACTTTTAGGATTTTCAGAATTTTTTGTGACAATACTCAGTCGCAAAAGCAGTTTTATCAAATTTTATCGATATAATTTCGCCGTAAAAAAGAGATTTGGTTAAAAGATGCCGAGCACATACTTTGCGATGAGCAGAATGTGCACAACCGCGAAGAGATAGACCAGATAGAACTTGGGTTTCTGCGTCTTGTGGTGCATGATGTGCATTGCCGCGATTGCTCCGAAGGGTCCGAAGGCTGCGCAGGTGATAAGCGAACTCTCGGGTGTTCTCCAGTCCTTGTTGACCGCTTTTCTCTTGTCGTTTGCGTAAACAAGGGCAACGACAACGTTTACTATGATATAGATCAGTATTGCGTATCCAATGTCGATAATAGTCTCACATCCTGAATGCGTCTCGAATCGTTTATCCTGAT
>JAFZMT010000042.1 GCA_017553245.1 Methanomicrobium sp. | reverse complement strand
GTGGAACTGGGACATATGAACGGGCGTAAGGAATCCTCAATAATTGCGGGCGGAATCAATGAGGTCATTGCAGTCACCTTCGACCGCGAAGGCAGAGCTAATGCCGCTCCGATAGGCATAATCAACAGGAGCGGCAGATGCCGGCTTGTCCTCTTCAAGGGGACGCACACTCTTGAAAACGTCCTCGAAAACGGCGTTTTCTGCGCGAATATCGTATATGATCCCGTTCTTTACGTGAAGACCGCCTTTGAGGATATCGACGGAGACAGCTTTACCGAAGAGTGCTTTACCGGAGAAAGCTTTACGGAGAATTTTGTTGAGGGAGAGGAGAAAGACTGCGTTCTGCGGTTTTACAGGCTGAATTCCGCCGAAAGCTGTGTGCTGTTTAAAGCGGTGAAGACGGGCGAGTCCGCGGAGTCCTGCATATTTGAGCTGGATTTCGTGTCCGAGAAGATAATTGCCCCCTCGGTTCACCCGTTCAACCGCGGTTATGCGGCAGTAATCGATGCCGCGGTTCACGGCACACGCTATGTCATATCGCGTTCGGCGGAGCTTAAATCAATTATAGACTACGATATCTCGATTGCGAAGAAGTGCGGCGGCGAAAGAGAAAACGAAGCCGTGAGGATGCTGCTGGAATACATAAAATAAGCAATTCCGCATAAAGTAAGAAATTCCGGATAAAGTAAGAAATTCCGCATAAAGTAAGCAATTCGTTACAGAATAGACAATTAACCGGCTATTTTAAAAGACTGCGCCAAAGCGTAAAAAATATTTTCAGGTCAAGGTCATGTCTGGGCAACAACCTGCTCGGTGCCGTCCGCAAACGTTGCCGTGAAGACCACAACCTTGTCGTTACGCGGTATATTCGTCGTATTTATCCATCCGACATGGAGCCAGCCCGCATCCGTGTTCTTTGTTATGCCCTTGGGGAGCCAGTAGGCGCTTCCGTTCGTGGCTGTGATATAGGAAATTTTGCCGAGGTCTTTGCCGGCGAAAGCCTGAATCGTAATCAGTTTGCCCGTACTGTCAACGCCCGTCTTAAAGATGACATCCTTATGCATAGTCGATTCGAGATTTCCCGCAAGTCCGAAGACAAAAACCGCAATCACTGATGCAAGAATGACCGTGATTGCCACCATGAGGATGACACCGATAACGGGTGACACAGCCTCGTTTTCTTCTCTGAAATAATTCATTCGATCACCGGAGGATTATATCGCCGCGATATCGGCGGCTTTCAATCCGCTTAATACATATCGTATTTCTTAATTGCATATTATTGTTTTGAGTCGAATTCGCTTTCAGATTCAAAATCGGAGTTCAAAGAAGTCATATTAACATTAAAGAACATCAAAACTTTTTGTAAAAAAATTCCATGTTTGTTGTAAGATTATGAGAATATGTATGGTCAGATATCGAATGAGCACGAAAAAATATTTTGGGTTTGAAATATTGTGGTTTTAAAAGAAATATCGGGTTTTATTCCTTCATCAGGAGTGTGAAGTGATCGCCCCTGTCGAGAATCTCGGATTCGGGTGCTATCGTCTCGATAAACGATCTCAGATAAACGGCGTTCATGTTGACGTCGAAGACGCCGTTTGCCTCAGCCGGTTTTACAGCTTTTCTTATCATATAACGCTTATCCTGTCCGTCACTCTGCGTATCGTATGCGATGCCGGATATGAGCAGAATACCCTCAATCAGGGTAGTCTTGTCCATCTGCGAGTGCATACGCTTAAGTATGTCGGTCGCATCTTTTTTCGCCATATCTTTAAGGATTGCATCGATATGAGCGGTTACCGTCGGATCATTTTCGGCTAACAGCCTCTGAACAATCTCGTTGGATCTGTCTTTAGGTTTCCAATCGCGAGTCAGCTTCAAAAGCTGCCAGTCTCGTGCGAAAGACCGGTTTTCAGCCATGGGATCATCCTCTCATTATCGAGAATATCATGGTACACATACCGATAATCACAAGCAGCCTTGAGAATATTGATGTCCAGAAATACCAGAACATCTCGGGATCGAGTATAGCCGAGATATCCGGGAGCACAATGCCGATGATAAGCACGAAAAGACCGTACATCAGCAGAAGAATACTCCTGGTTTTTACTACCCTGTATCCCTGATATATGTAAACAATGAGCGCCAGACCGAGAATAAGTGTTAACGTCGCTAAGACAATCTGCAAAACTTCAATTTCCATTTAAATCGTACTCCTCCGTATTCCAGAACTGCTCTTTGACCTTCTTGACAGTCAGAATAGGTTTAATGTCGCGAACGCCGCTGAGTTCGCTGAGCGGTATTAAAATGCCGGTTTTAAGCTGTGCAATCTCATGAACGCGGGCTTTGGCTAAGAAGTCGTCGGGTTCCAGCGTCTCGTAGACTTCAAGGATATGATCCATCTTTAAGAGAAACTTCTCTATCTCGGGCTTCTGGAGCGGATCTACCGAGATTGAGAGAAAAACGATGATCGAGTTCTTAAAGAATTCCGGATTGACAACGATTGTGAAACGCTGAATGATGCCGGTAGACCTGAGCTTCTCAATGCGCTTGAAGACGGTCGACGGCGCAATGTCCAATTTTTTTCCCAAATCCGCCATTGACGTCCTGCCGTCTTTTGCCAGCTCATTCAGGATTGCATTATCTACTTTGTCCAACATTATACCTTTGGTAAAACTCTGATTTATGGAAATATAATTGTTACCATTCTGCGAATTTATACAATATATCGGGTAAATATGTAATGTTTATTTCTTATATTAAGGAAAGTTTCAAAAAAATGCGTAAATATAATTTATTTGAAATATTGCGGATTTATGCTGTATCGCTTTGATTCGGAGATATATGCGTTTTTAATGGCGCCTGCGATGAATTCTTTTGCAACGGCGCAGGCTTTCTGCGGAGCATATCCTTTTGCCAGACCGGCGGCAATCGCCGAAGAGAGACAGCATCCCGAGCCGTGGATGTCGCCGTTGAATCGAAGCCCCGTGAATTTTACGATATCAAGCCCGTTTACGTCGTATTTTGTCTCGATACGGCAGCGGCGGTCATCGAAGGGGATATTGTGCGCATACAGCGTTTCGCCTGTTTCGAATTCGCCGCTTGCGTGCTCACCGGTTTCGATTTCGCAGTTTTCGGCTTCGCGGTTTTCGGTTTTGCCGTTTATGTAATCCGCATCTTTCGCCGCGGCGCTTTTGGATATGAGGTAATCCGAGGAGTATTCGCCGCTTAAGTGACCGCCCTTAATGAGGAGGTATTCGGCGCCGCTGCTCAGGATTTCGCGGGCGGCATCGGCAATCGCGCTTTCTGACGGGTTATGTGATAGATCGATTCCCGATAATTCGCAGGCTTCCGGAATGTTTGGGGTGACTGTCTTTGCAAGCGGCAACAGTTTCGATCTCAAAGCCTCAACCGCGTTTTCGTCTATGAGCCTGCTGCCGCTGGTGGAGATCATGACGGGGTCGATGACAAGCGCAACGCCCCTCGGGATATTTTCGGCAACGGTGAGAATTATGTCTTCGGTGGGGAGCATCCCCGTCTTGTAAGCCGCGATTTTAAAGTCCCCCGCGACCGCCCGCATCTGTAGTCTTACGAAATCCGCGGATGCGTTCTCGATTCCGAGCACGGTTTTTGGGTTTTGCGCCGTAAGCGAGGTGATTACGCTGCATCCCCAGACACCGAAAGCCGCGAATGTCTTTAAATCCGCCTGTATTCCCGCGCCGCCGCCGCTGTCCGAGCCCGCAATCGTGCATGCGCAGGGCATGGCGCTTCCCGCAATTCGCGAATCGGGCGAGCCGTCCCTGTAAGTCTGCGAATCCATGTAATAGTTTAACGGTTTATTCTCTCTAATGCTTGTCGGTATCGAAGACAGGGGCGAATTTGTTTCATATGTGTATCCTTTTTGAACGATCACACAGAAACTATATACATGGATGTTGAAGAGTTCGCACGGAGAGAACGAAAATCGGGTGCGAATGCGCAGGATATTGCCGCAAAACTCGCGGACAGAATACTTGAGATAAAGAACTGCGACAGAAAATACGCCCTTGAGTTTTCAAAGGCGGTTGTCACCGAGGTTGACAACTCCTCGGGAAAGAGCGGAGATTTCTTTGAGTATGAGAAATCCGGCGTTAAAATGGGTGAGTTCGGTGTCGGTTCACGCGGCACGGGCGACTTTTTTGTGCACAGGCAGTTTCCGAGGATTATCGGCGCAGGTGCCGAGGGTAAAGAGAGCAACACGGCAGTCGGCGTCGACGAGATGGACGATGCCGGCGTTGTCAAAGCCGGCGGTCAGTACATCATAACGACGGTTGACGGAATGCACTCGCGCCTCTCGGATTTCCCGTTTCTTGCCGGATTTCACGTGACCCGCGCCACGCTCCGCGATGCCTATGTCATGGGCGCAAAGCCGGTTGCGCTTTTATCGGACATTCACGTTGCCGATGACGGCGATGTCGCAAAGCTCTTCGATTACACGGCGGGAATTGCGGTCGTAAGCGATATGATGAATGTGCCGCTGGTCTCCGGCTCAACCCTGCGTATCGGCGGCGATATGGTCATAGGCGAGCGCATGACGGGCTGCGTCGGCTGCGTGGGTGTCGCAAACCACGTCACGAAGCGTTCGGCAACTAAGCCGGGCGATATCCTCCTCATGACCGAGGGTGCCGGCGGCGGAACGATTGCAACCGCGGCGATATACTCCGGCTACCAGCAGGTAGTGGAGAAGACGATAAATCTCTCCTTCCTTAAAGCCTGCGAGGCGCTGCTCAACAGCCCCGTCTTAAACAAGATTCATTCTATGACGGATGTCACAAACGGCGGTCTGAGAGGCGATGTCTATGAGATGGCTGAGACGGCGAAGTGCAGAATCGTCGTCGAGGAAGAGAACTTAAGGAGCCTTGTCGAGCCGGAAGTTCTGAAGATGCTCGATGAACTCAAGATTGACTATCTCGGCGTCTCTCTTGACGCTCTTCTCGTAACCGCGCCTCCCGAGGTTGCCGATGAGATAATCGCGGTCGTAAAGTCCGCCGGCGTCGTCATGAAGAAGATGGGTTATGTCGTTGAGGGACCCTCGGATTCGAAGATAATGCGCGGCGGCGAACTCTGCGACTTCGTTCCCGCATTCCGCGAATCCGCGTATACGCCGGTAAAGAAGGTCGCGGACAAGCCCGCATATGACTTTGAGGAGATGAAAGCAAAGGTAAAAGCCTCCGCCGATGCCGCAATAGAGAAGAAACTCAGAGTCATTGAGAAATTAAAGAAGAGATACTGAAACAATACGATACTGAATAACTGTCAACCGAAATTTTCAGAAGAAATGCCGGAAATGCACAAATCCGGCACCCCACTGTTTTAGAAAATTAGAGAATATTATTTTTGAGAAAATTTGCGAATTGGAATTGTTTCAGAGAACTGCCCGGAGATTTTTTCGGAAAATCGGATTAATTCTTCGGCTTCACTCCCGAAGCGCACATATTGAATGCGAGATAGGGAATCTTGGATTCCACGAGCGGCTCAAATTTCTTCGCAATCGAATAGAGCGAAGGGGAAAGGCTCACATGCGCAAACGAGCGGCGTTTTACCGATATATCCGTGAAGCCCGCGTTGCTGAGGAGATCCGAGAGCTCATCGGGTTTATAGTAGCGCTCGGAGATACTGACCATGCCGACCGACTTCACGTGGAGTTTTTCGCCGATTTTATGGGCGGCGGGAACCGCGGAGGTGAAGACATTCTTGCCAAGGGTGCAGATTGAGACCGAACCGCCGGGTTTTAAGACGCGGTAAATGTCCCCGACGGTCCCCTGCGGATCCTGCAGGTATGAGAAGGCAAGCACGCTTGAGACACAGTCGAAGGTATTGTCCTTGAAGGGCAGATGCTCGGCGGTTCCGAGAGTTACGTCCGAATTTGTCCTCTCTTTGGCTCTTACAATCATGTTGCGGCTGATGTCCAGACCGATGACCTCGCCGCCGAATCTGAGATACCTTTCCATGAAAAGACCGGTTCCGCAGCCCAAGTCGAGAAGTTTTCCGTCTTTGGGAAGGCTGCGCATTACGCCGGAGCAGATATGGCTGTAATAGGTATTGCCGCCGCTCTCATCGTATCTGCTGTCGTAGATATCCGCCACCTGATCGTAATGTGTTGCAACCTTTGTCATTCGCTATCGAAAACTTCCGTAATAATTCTTGCAATCATAGCATTTATCTGTAAGTATTCATTCTGTGCCGTGCAGAGGGAAAAGTCCGTGTCCGAGAGGATAACCGTGAGGTATTCGTCGTTATACTCGCGTTTTACGACCTCTTTGAGCTCAGCGATAACTTCCCTGCCCGAAAGACCGTATTCCAGCATCATCATCTCGGCAATCTCGCAGGATTTTTTGAGATCCTTATTGCGGATTGTCGCAAACAGCGCATAGGCTATTGCGGAGACCTCCGAGTTGGTGAGGTCGAGTATGTCGGCATCTTCTTTGGAGACAAAAGCCTCAAGGAAGAGCGTTGCTTTTCTCAGATCGCCTTCCGAGACCTTTGCAATCAGTTCAATGTTTCCGCCGTCCGCGACATCGCCCGTGATTCCCTCTTTTTCGATGATTTCGTTAAGGCACGCCGTGATATCCGATGAGTCCAGCGGCGAAAAGAAGAGCGGAAGGCACCTTGAGGCAATCGGCGGAATAATCGCCGTCTGCTGCCTTGCTATGAGGATAAAGCGGCAGGTGCGGCTGTATTTCTCCATTATTCTCCTCAGCGCCGCCTGTGCGTCAAAGGTCAGTTCCCCGGCATCCTCGAATACGATTATCCGAAACTCCGCGTTAAAAGGCTTCATTGAGGCATACCACTTGACGATATGCTTGAAATTGGCAATCAGACTGTTTTCGCTCTTATACAGGTGGGAGTACTTGTATTCCTTCTCAAGCCATGTCTTGCCCTGCCGAAACAGGGTGCCGGCGGGGATTACGGTGACGTTTAATCCCGCATCGTCGCCGTAAATCGTTTTGGCAAGGCATTCAACCGCGCAGCTCTTTCCGTTACCGTGCGGTCCGAAGAATATCATGTGTGGGACATTCTTCTCTTCGGCGAATTTTTTGATATGACCGATTACCTCGGTCTGCCCGCGTATTTTTTCAAAAGAATCCGGTCTATACTTTTCTGTCCAGAGCATCGGAAAGATTCTCCATGATTGCAGTCACCGCGGCGTTGAGCAGTTTTGCGTTATCGTGGTTTCTGATAAGTTCGTCTGCCGCGGCTTTGTCGCCTTTCAGCTCTTTTACAGCCGCGGTTATGTTGGGAAGCGCCCTCGTGAGTTCGTCGCAGATTGTGAGGGTTGCGGTCTTTGCCGTCCTTGAAAGCGGGTTTAAGTCGATTGTGATGACTTTCTTGCCCATGCCGATGAGCGCCTCGCACCTGTCGCCGTCCTCAAGGGGAACCAGAACCACATCTGCCGCGTAGATGCCGTCGCGGGTGCAGAGACCGCGGTCGTGCGAGAGCGGGACAAGGCGTTCAACGGGACCCGTATGGACGTCGACGCCGTTATCGCGCAGAAGTTTCCCGATCTTCTGCATACGCTCTTCGGTTCGGTGAAAGAGGTTTATCTCTACCATGGCACCCGATTCCTTCTGGAGATCGCGTATGAGGTCTGCGGCAAGCGCCGCCGTGTTTCCGTTTACCGAGATGACCGGCAGTTTTGCGTTAAGAAGTATTGCCGCGGCAGTTCTTTCGGCAAGCATTGCGCTGTCCGTCGTTTTTTCGCCGATAAGATAATCAAAGGCTTCCCCGCGTCCGTGCGATCCGACGCCTTCCATTGCGACGATCTTTTCCCATGCCGCATCGGCTATTTTCTCGCGTCTTACAAGCGATGCATATCTCGGGTGATCTTTGGGTATCATATTTACTTCCTTAAAAATTCGTAAGGGTGCCTGTCGGCATTCGTTAATGTATCGGTTATTTGTATGTAACTTATCAGATATTAGGATATTTTATTGACCGAAGAATCCCGTAAATTCATCCCGGATATCCGTAAATCTCTCTGAAACGGGCGTATGATCGGTGTTTGATCAGCGCTTCCTGCTCTGATAGACAAAGCCGTTCTTTGACATCTTCATCAGGTAGACATCTCCGAATTTCGAGAGGATGCCGGGTGCTTTTTCGCCGTATGCGAAGACGCCGTTTCCGAGCATTGTCATGGATGCCGGAATGTTCCTCAGAGCGCACTCATCAAGGACTGCCCTTACCTTATCCGAGATAAGTCCGGAATTCTCGGCAAAATCACGCGCCACTCTGAAGAACTCTTCGGGGGAGTTCGGGCATTCGTCGCGGAAGGCATTGTTTATTCTCTCCATGGCTTTTGGATCTTTAAGGACGGTATCGGTCCTCAGCGGTCCGAACGTGACCGTGGATATCGGCTTTTCCATGTCGTAGCGGCGGATAATCTTGCCGTTGATTCCCGGAGTTCTGCGGCAGATATACCCGCCGTTCATGCATGCGGCGACATCTCCCAGACCTGTTTTAAAGTGGATTTCGGTGAGGTTGGCGAGTTTTGCGATATCTTCGTTGCTCATCTTCAGTCCGTAAAGCTCGGATACGGCTTTTAAGGACGCAAGCAGGGATGCCGCGCTCAGACCGAAGCCCGAACTCATGGGCAGAATGCTTCTTGTGGTAATATCGGCGGTTATGTCGAGAGACCTCATTGCGTATTCTATGACTTTTGAGCCGTAGACCTCGGCTACGACGTTGCCGCTTCTGTCGACATAGCAGATTTTGACGGATAATTCGTCGGATTTCTTAGCCTCGGCAAAGACACCCTCGCTTATCACGATGCCGCCGCCGACACTTGATGGGTTTCCTTCGCCGTCGGGCATCTGCCGGAACCAGCCGGAGATATGTCCCGGGCAGAAAGTCAGAGCAGTCTTCTCCATATTTCCCCCGCCGTTTCTTCTTTTGTCCCGCAGACTTCAAAGACGCCGTCTTTTGTATGCAGTCCGTATCTGCCGCCCTCAGCCCCCATGTTGACCGCGGCGTTTGCACAGACAAGGTCGATTCCCGCGGCAACCATCTTTTCCGCCTTTTCGTCGGCATCGTCGCCGAGTTTGAACGCCGCAATCTTTGCGCCGCCGCCCGCGCCCGCAAGTGCGTTTACGACCGCGTCCAGAATCTTGGGAAGCGGCAGCAGTTTTACGGAGATGTCCATGTTTGACGAAATTTTGCCCGCAACCCTTTCGGGTTTGTAGTCCGAGACCGCGGCGGCGCTTATGTAGAAGTCGCAGCCGCCTTTAATCGCATTTAAGACGGCGCTTTGCATATCTTCGGCGCTCTCCGTGATTACGTTCCTGACGCCCGCGACACTCTCGCCGCCGTGAACATAGGTGACATCCGCGCCTAGTCTGTAGGCTTCAAGTGCGAGTTCGCGCCCCATTCTGCCGCCGGAACGGGTTGTAAGCACTCTGACGTCGTCGAGAGCCTCGCGGCAGGCTCCGCCGGTGATAATGACTTTTTTATTCAGAAGAGGTTTGCCGCAGACCGCACGCTCGACTTCAAGGACGATTTCATCGTTTGATGCGAACTTCGCCTTGTTCTCCGCCATGAAGGGGTCGACGAAGGTGATGCCGAAATCCCTGAGCTTACGTATGTTTTCGACCACAGCGGGATGATTATACATGCTCTCATGCATTGCGGGTGCGATTACGACCGGCATACCCCTGCCGATTGCCGTCGTCGCAAAGGTGGTGACGGGCGTGTCGTCGATTCCGCAGGCGATCTTGGAGATTGTGTTTGCGGTTGCCGGCGCAATCAGTAAAACGTCCCCGATTCCGCCGATGCCGCAGAACTTCACATGCTCGATATTGCCGGTAATCTTCGTGATTGCCGGAGTATCGCAGGCGTATGTTACGGCATCGGGTGTGATGATGCCCGCTGCCGCATCGCTCATCACGGCCTGAACCTTTGCGCCTTTTCTTCGCAGCGCCCGCGCAAGTTTTACGACCTCGACTGCGGCAATGCTGCCCGTAATCGCGAGGACAACCGTTTTACCCGCAAGAGTCTGCCGGATTCCCTCCCCGAAGGGAGCAGAGGAATCTTTACATGAATTGTTACCTGAATTTTTACCTGAATTGTTACCCAAACCTTTACCCAAACCATTCATGGTAATACCACGTCCGAGACAATGTGCCATCTGTGCGGCGCGTATTTTTTAACCCTGTTTACCGAGATCCCCGTCTCTCCGGCGTCAAAACCGGACTCTTCAAGTGCCGCACGTATGGTATCCGTAATATCATCTATGCTGTGCACATGTAAAATACCACCCTGTTTCATATGCGGCAGTATGTCGGGGAGCATATTCAGCGACTCGAAATGACCCATGAAGGCACGGTCATACTTTCCTTTGAGCAGGTTGCGACAGTCCCCGCATTCGGCGTCGACTCTGTCGGAAACGCCGTTTAAATCCGTGTTCTTTACGAGATATCCGTAAGAGACGGGGTTAATCTCCATCGCATGAACCTTTGCCCCCGCGATTGCCGCCGGAAGCGTGAAATAGCCTATCCCTGCGAACATGTCGGCAATTCTCTCGCCGCTGCGAGTCATTTTCACCATCCGCGTTTTTTCGTTGCGGTTGCCCATGGAGAACATGACCTTTGAGGGATCGAGGGAGTATATGCAGCCGTTCTCTTTATGGATGACCTCATGCGGCTCTCCGTATAAGACCTCGACAGCGGGAATC
>JAFZMT010000041.1 GCA_017553245.1 Methanomicrobium sp. | reverse complement strand
GTCGATTTGTAAAAATTTGGTTATTTGTTTTTGTTTTTTTTTTGTTTTTGATTTGTGGTTTTTGCTTTTTTGGTTGGATTGGATCTATTTGCTTTGAGATTCCTGTAAAGGATGCCGATTTCGCCTCAGCAGGTGTCCTTTATGCTACCGAGCCGGGCTATAATCGACGCATTTTTTGTTGTATTAACCACCTCGGCGATTACCTTCACGAGGATCTCAAGTCCCTGCATGAGAGTTGCGTCGGGAACCGTGACAGGCGGCATTATCTTTATAACCGTGTCCTCTCTTCCGGAAAGCTCGAGGATAAGTCCGTTCTCGAAACAGAGCTTTCTGACATTCTGCGAGGTTCCGGCAGGCATCTCGCCGCAGTCGATACCCCACATGACACCGAGTCCGCGGTATGTGAGTCTGCTGTCGATTGACGGGAGGCGGTTTGCAAGGAACTCCTCGATAATCCTGCCTTTGCGGACGGACTCAGCCTCAAGGTTGTCGCGGAGCATAAGCTCGATTGCCGCCTTGCCCGCCACGAATGCCGGCTGGAAACCTCTGAAAGTGCCGTTGTGCTCACCCGGTAAGAGAACGTCATACTCGGGTTTTACAAGCGTAATTGCGCAGGGAAGTCCCATGCCGCCGATTGACTTCGCCATTACGACGATATCGGGCTTAATGCCGGCACGCTCGAATGAGAAGAATCCTCCCGTTCTGCAGCATCCCGTCTGAATGTCGTCAAGGATGAGGAGCATATCGTGCTTGTCGCAGAGTTCTCTGATTCTGATGAGCCACTCGTTGGAAAGGATATTGATTCCGCCTTCGCCCTGAACGGCTTCGACGATTATTGCCGCGGGCTTGTCAACGCCGCTGTGGTCATTGGTAAGCAGCATGTCGATGTATTCGATGGTGTCGAAGTTCTTCATCATCGAAGGGTGCGGAACGTGGGTTACGTTGCCGAGCGCAACTCCGCAGGCGTCCCTTGCCGTCCTTTCGGTGGTAAGCGCCAGCGAACCGAGCGACATTCCGTGAAAACCGCCCATGAGTGCGAGGATGTTTGAACGTCCCTTTACTTTTCTGGCGATCTTTAATGCTACTTCAACCGAGTTTGTTCCTGTGGGTCCCGGGAACAGGACTTTATAGTCATAACCTCTCGGAATCAGTACGGAATTCTGCAGACACTCTATGAATTCGCCCTTTGCAACAGAATACATATCCAGACCGTGAACCAGTCCGTCATTCTGCAGATATTCGATGACTTTTCCTTTGATATAGTCATTGTTATGACCATAGTTGCAGCTGCCTGCTCCACATAAGAAATCAATGTATTCGTTCCCGTTCTGATCAAATAATAAAGAGCCTTTGGCTTTTGAAAAAACAACAGGATATTTACGGCAGTACGATCTCACATTGCTCTCGAATTTCTCGAATACAGCTGATTCCATGACGACTTCTTTCTTTTCTTCTGGACCCATAACACACACCCCTTTTCAGTTCGGATAGCATGAATGTACAGGAATCTACCAACCCCCGCTTAATGCGGTTCTGAGATTACATACATTAATCGTCCTTTGAGTTCTTAAAACTGTCCCTCATGAAAGAATCATTTATAGCTTGATTTACGGAGTTCTAAACGTTATGCGCGAAGATAAATCTACTCAGAATATGTCAGAAAAGGGTATTTGTGACCACAGGGGGTGTAAATATTTTTTGGGTTTTTGCCGATGTTGTTCGTACATGTTCTAACAACCGCATCTTCGCGCACCGCACCAAAACTCACGAAAATTTCATGACAAAAAAGCGAGAGGTTCGGTCAGCCGAACCGGATAAAAATCAATAAAGAAAGTTGCGGGGCGGGAATCGGATATGCACGGCATATCGGGGATATAACAAGAAATATTCAAAAAATATTATTTATTTACCGGCTATTTTTGCCGACCGTGATCTCGCCTTTATCGTTCACTCCGATGACCTTTTCGCCGGCGCACCTCAGATCTTTGATATATTCTATAACTTCGGGAGTGAGAACCTCACCGGGACAGACGAAGGGGATGCCGGGGGGATAGGGTATTATCGATGAGGCACAGACTCTTCCGGCACCCTGCGAAAGCGGGACACGCTCTCTCTCTGCGGGTATGGGGCGCAACTCGAGTTTGACCTCAAAGACGCGGTTAAGCCCGGATGCCGATGAGATCCTGCCGCTCTCCATAGAACCCTTACATTCCGCGCTTATCTCTTTCAGAGCATATGCGAGCCTTTTCAGGTGCGCCGCCGTATTTCCCATGCCCGTCATGCACATGAGAATGCTTCCCGTGGTAAGCTCGGCGAAGATGCCGCGTGCCATGAGTTTTTCCTCGAGTTCGGCGGCGCTGAGTCCCAGACGACTCATGTCGAGGTTTATCTTGGTGATGTCGAGGTTAACCTTAACGCGGCTGTCAAACGGGTTGCCGATTACGCTTAATCCCTCAATGTTTACGGCTTCGCGGTAGAAATCCGTGAGCGCGTCATGCCATTCCTTCATGAGTCCGGTCTTATGCTCAGCCAGAAGTGCGGCATTGATATCAAGCGATGCCATCAGAAGATACGAGGGGCTTGTGGACTGTATCATCTGAAGTTTATCCTCAAGGACATAGTTGTCGACGCGGTCGCTCATGAGGTTTAAGACAGCGCTCTGAGTGAAAGATGCGAGCGTCTTGTGTATAGAGTTGACAACGATATCCGCGCCCTGCTCCTCGGCGGATTTGGGCATATCCGCATACCCGCAGTCGCTGAAGAACTTCAGGTGCGCACCGTGCGCCTGATCGACTATGAGGACTTTGCCGTGCCTGTGGACGGTCTGCGCAATCGTCTTTATGTCGGAGCATATGCCGTAGTAGTTCGGAGACGGCAGTATGACGGCTTCGGCATCGGGATTTTCGGTGAGCAGTCTCTCTACCTCAGCCGCGGTGATTTCGCCCGCAATGCCGTATTCCTCAACCATCTCGGGATAGGCGTAGACAGGCTCGATTCCGCCGAGTATAAGCGCATTGTAGATTGATTTGTGGCAGTTTCTTGCCATAATCAGTTTTTTGCCCTTCGGCACCGCCGCCATAATCGCCGCAATCACGCCGCCGCTGGTGCCGTTTATGAGGAGATACGACTTCCTTGCGCCGTATAAACGGGCATACTCGTCCTGTGCGGCTTTCAGGATGCCTTCGGTCTGAAAGAGATTGTCGGCACCCGGAATTTCGGTAATGTCGCAGTCCATGATATTGTCAAGGAAGTCCCCGAACCCGTATTTCCGGTATATAGCCGAGCCTTTATGCCCGGGCATGTGGAACGAGACCGTTTTTCTGCCCGCATGTTCCGTCAGAAAATTCACTATTTCTCTTGCCGTCATCTTGTATCACTCACGTAATTCATTCCTCTTCATCTTCGTAACCGGCATCATCGGGTTCATCGTAATGCGATGCATCGCCGCCGTTCTTCATTACATACTCCGCCTTTCTCAGCAGACCGTGAAGGGTCGAGGCTTCGCGGATTGTAAGATTTGCCCTGCCGAGGATGCGCCTGAGCATAACAAGGGTATTGTCGCGTTTATGGGCATCATGACCGATTGCCGTAAGAAATTCATCGAAATGCGCGTAGAGCGAGTCCATCTCCTGCCTTGAGGCAGTGGTGTATTCGCCGCGGGGGAGGTTTGCAAGCTCATATACGAGGATTCCGACGGCATGCGAGATATTTACAATCGGATAGATATCCGACGTGGGAATTGTGCAGATGATGTCGCACCTCGCAATCTCCTCATTCGAAAGCCCCCAGTTTTCGCGCCCGAAGAGAATCGAGACGCGCCCGTCAATTTACTCTATAATCTCCCTAATCTCATGCGGCGTGTAGTAGGGCATCCTCATCGCATGAGTCACGGTCTTTGAGACCGCGCCCGTGGTCGCAATAAGGACATTGCTCTTCTCGATTACCTCATCGAGCGAGGATACAATCCTTGCGCCCTCAAGAACATCGCGGGCATGCGAGGAACGGGCAATGGCGTCATCCCCTATCGGAGGCGGATTTATAAGAGTCAGGTTGTTAAACCCGAAGTTTTTCATGACGCGGGCTGTAAAACCGATGTTTCCTTCATACAGCGGCTCAACCAGTACGATCTCAATCTCAGGCATAAAAAAAAGGTTATTTAACTGCTTTTATGGTCTCTTTCAGTGCCGCAGCGCCCTCTTCGTAGACGGCATTGCCGACCACTATGGTATCGGCATACTTACCCATCTCGGCGGCTTTTGCCGCGCAGTTGATGCCGCCGCCGTAGAAGAGGCGCGAGTTCTCCACGGTCTCTGAGACGCTCTTTACAATCTCGGGGTTGCCGTATGTGCCCGAATATTCGATATAGACAACGGGGAAGTTGTAGTAGCGGTCGGCAACAGCGGCAATCGCAGAGACATCCTCGGCCTTTAAGTCGCATACAGCGTGTGTGACACGTCCTACGGATGAGTCAGGATTGAGGACGATATACGCCTCGGGAACTACCATGTCCCACTTGATGTTTTTGTCCTTCTTCACCCAGTAGGAGTGCTTTCCGATAAACCATGTCGGATCGGGCGTGTTCAGGACGCTCGGGACAAAGAGACCGCTGACGCCGTCGAATATGGCGCCGCTCGGGTCCGCAGGCTCAACGACCATCGGAACGTCGTATTCCTTTACCTGCTCGCGCAGCTGCGTGAGGTTCTCCTTTGTCACGTTCAGAGTTCCCGAAAGCATCAGGGCGTCGGTGCCGCTTGTGACTATGTCGGCAACGGACTCTTTAGGCATCTCTTTGTCGGGATCAAGTTTCGTTATATGTCTCCAGTTCTTCCAATCCTCTTTCATTTTATCACCGTATCAAACTCATAACTCCGCAACTATCTTTGCAAGTTTATCCTCGGAGATGCCGACGGCACCCGATAACTCCTTAAGATTGGCGGATTTCAGTGCTGAAATATCTGTAATGCCTGCAAAATATAACTTTTCAAGCATTGCCTCGCCGACACCTTTGACCTTCAGAAGCTCTTCGCGCCCTGCCTCGAATGCTTTTTTGCTTATTTTTGCGGGCTGCTTTACGCCGCGGGCTTCATAGACCGGTGCCGTGTGCTTATACACGGTCTCGATGTTGATGCCCGTCTTTGCGCTCAGGTATGCCGGATGCGCGGTCACAAAGTCTTCGGCGGTCACGAATCCCGCATCCATGTATTTCTTGAGACTGACGGCGGGAATGCCCAGACTCTTGAGGAAGGCTTTGTTATGTATGCACTTTGCCTGATAGATGAGCGATTCCGCCTCCTGCTCGCTCAAATACATCTTCATGAGTGCCTGCTTTTTCATATCGGCAAGAGCGGCTATGTCGCCTACGCCCGCCTCAATCATGGCGCCGGTGACCTTGGCATGACTGCGTCCGCGCCTCGGGGGGATTACCGAGCGCACGAACTTCTTAAGCTCGGAGCGCTTTCTGAGCACTTCAAGGACGTCTTTTGCGTCCCAGATAAGAGTCTCCGCGGTTCCCGCCGAGATGCCGGTCTTCCCGCACAATTCCTGCTTTGAGATGTTTGCAATCTCGTAAACCGAGTAGATATGCGCATTGTGAAGTTTTGTGATGAGCTCCTCGTTGATGGACGCCATCATGCTTAAGGACTCGCGGTTGGAGTTGATGTGACTGCAGAGCGGGCAGCCGATATCCCACGGTCTTGAGCCTTTTCTGATGAGTCTGATGTGGTTGAGCCCGTGAATCTCGCAGACCTTATCGTCGCGGATTGCCTTGCCCCACTGCGCCGAGGGAAGACCGATATTGAAGGAACAGTCGGGATAGCCGTTGCAGCCGATAAACTGCGCCATTCCCTTGGATGTCTTGAGCATGAGGCTCTGACCGCAGATGGGGCACTTGCCGATTATGCGCTCCTCGGCAGTCCTGTCCATGATTTCGTTGCCGATATTCTCCTCGTTTGCCTCAAGCTCGTCGAAGATGCGGTGGAGCATATTCTTTGACTCCTCGACGACGCCCGCCTTCGTCTTGTCGCCCTTTTTGATGTCCTCCATATGCCGCTCGAGAGTCTGCGTCATGTCGGGCTTCGTGATAAGGCTTGCATACTCCTCAAGGGTCTCGGTGACGGCTTTTCCGACAAGAGTCGGCTTAAGCGGGTTCTCCTCGACATAGCGCCTCGAGATCAGCTTTCCTATGACATCGTGGCGCGTGGATTTTGTTCCCAGACCGAGTTCCTCCATCTGCTGAATGAGTTTGCTCTGAGAGTATCTCGCCGGCGGCAGCGTCTCCTTGTCCTCAAGAACGATTTTGTTTATCGGCAGTCTGTCGCCGACCGACATCTCGGGCAGGACCTGATCCTTTGCCTGGCTGTATCCGTAGACATGGCGGTAACCTTCAACCTCAAGGCGCTGACCCGTGGAGGTATATTCCTCGCCGCCCGCGTCAAACATAATCTTAAGCGTCTTCCACCTCGCATCGGGCGAGAGAGTTGCCAGGAATCTTCTGACGACGAGTTCATAGACCTTCCATGACTGCTCGTCCATCATCGACGGATTTGCCGCGCCTGCCGGATGAATCGGCGGGTGGTCGGTGCTGGACTTCTTTCCGCTCGTCGGCTGTGCGCGACGGTTCTTCTCGGTCCATTCGACATCGCTCTTAAACGGGCTCTTCTTGAGGTCGCGTAAGATTGCGTCCAGATCAAGGGATTTCGGATAGATTGTGTTATCCGTTCTCGGATACGATATGAAACCGTTCATATAGAGCTCTTCGGCGATTCTCATCGCATTCGAGGCGCTCAGACCCAGTCTGCCGGCGGCTACGATATAGCCCGTAGTATCAAACGGCGACGGCGCCGAATCGCTCCTTATGCCTTCTTTGACGTCCGTGACCGTGAGCGGCGCTTTCGTATTCTTCTCGGCAGTCTCAGCCTCGGTCTTATCCCAAAACTTGCCCGTCGTGTGCCTGGCTTCGAAAGGCTCGCCGCCTTTCTCCGACATCACCGAGAGCATCCAGTAGGGCGTGGGGACGAATGCCTCAATCTCCTTCTCCCTGTCGACTATCATGCCGAGTGTCGGACTCTGGACGCGACCGACACTTAAGATATTGTTGCCGCCGCGCTTTGCCGCAATACTGATGAATCTCGTAAGGGAGGCACCCCAGACCAGATCAATCTCCTGCCTTGCCTCTCCCGCCGCCGCAAGATCGAAGTCCACGGTTGTCGGGTTCTCGAACGCCGCCGCTATCTCGGGTTTCGTGATTGCCGAGAATATGGCGCGGTTGACGGTTACGTCTTTGTTTGCGCTTCTGACAATCTCATAGGCTTCCTTGCCGATAAGCTCTCCTTCACGGTCATAATCCGTCGCTATGGTGACAAGGTCGGCTTTCTTGGCAAACTTCTTTATCAGCGCGACTATCTTCTTTTCCGTAGCTTTCTTGACGATACCCGCGTCAATAAGAGTTCTCGGGGTGTGCACCTCACTTCGCCAGTTCGTAT
>JAFZMT010000040.1 GCA_017553245.1 Methanomicrobium sp. | reverse complement strand
TTCTTCAAACGCCGATGCAACCGATTCCGCCCGTGATTTGACGCACGCTTCGTTAAACCGACTTATGTAACGTAACCCGACTGCCGTGGCGACCGCTGCAACCGCGGCAATCGCGTTGATACGGGGCTTTCGCCTGCGTATGACTGTTGCGCATACTGTTGCGCATACTGTCGGGCAATATTACGCATAATGCCGCATGACATTTATGATAACTCATGTCGAATAACAGATAATATATACAAAGCTAAATATATAATTATTTGAAAACAAACATATTTACGATACACACCGCGACCGCGGACACACAGCGCAAAAACGGCGGTTTTATGCCTGCAGGCATCATTATATATTCATTCATTTTCAAATATTAGTTATATTGGCGGCTTTCTGATATGGATATCACGGAAATACTGAGCTCGCTTCTGACGGCGTTCCTTATAATGATCCCTGCGTATGTACCGAATTCCGCCGCGGCTGTGTTCGGCGGCGGCACCCCCATGGACTTCGGCAGGAACTACAGGGACGGTCGGAGGATCTTCGGCTCCGGCAAGACATGGCGTGGCTTCATCGGCGGAGTTCTCTCGGGAATCGCCGCGGGCATTCTCCTGATATTCATCGGCAATTACTTCGGATTCACAATTCATACACCGCTTTCGGTCGTCCTGCTGGCTTTCGGCGCTCTTTCGGGCGACCTCGTCAAGAGTTTCTTCAAACGGAGACTTAACAAGGAGAGCGGTGAGGAATGGCTTATCGCCGACCAATACGACCTTGTTGCAGGCTCATTGCTCCTTGTCCTAATCTTTGATTACGAATGGACAATAACCAATATAACATGGCTTGTCTTCATATGGATACTGATTATTACCCCGATTCTGCACAGGGGGGTAAACATTATCGGATACATAATAGGAGTTAAAAAGGTACCATGGTAAACCAGATTGCAGAGATACTGATAAAATACAAAGCTATTGAGTTTGGAGACTTTACGCTGGCATCCGGCGCCAAGAGCACTTACTATATCGACATCAAGACGGCGTCGACAAATCCGATGCTGCTTCGCGAGATAGGCAAGGCAATCGCGGAGATGTCTGTAAAGGCTGAAAAGGCTGAAAAGGCTGAAAAAGCCGATAAGACCGGCTTTGATGTCGTCGCGGGTGTCGCTGTCGGCGCCGTGCCTATTGCGGTCGCCGTCTCGCTCGCATCCGACAAACCCTACTGCATCATCAGAAAGGAAGAGAAGGATCACGGCAAATCGGGCAAGATCGTCGGCGATGTCAAGGGTAAGAACGTCCTTCTGGTCGAAGACGTGGTCACCTCGGGAGGCAGCGTCCTCTTCGGAATAAATGCGCTCAGAGACGCCGGCGCAAACGTCGCCAAAGTGGTGACCGTTGTCGACAGAGAACAGGGCGGAGCCGAAAAACTCAAAGAATCGGGAGTCGTTCTTGAGTCGCTCGTCCGTGCGTCCGAGATTATGAACAGAAAGTAAGGGTGCGGACTGAAAATACTTTTCGTCTGTTGAGTGAATATATATGTCAATGAAAGTTTTGGTGGTAGGCGGAGGCGGCAGAGAGCATGCAATCGCAAAAGCTCTCGCACGAAATGATGCCTGCGAGTTATATGCGGTAATGGCAAAGAAAAATCCGGGCATTGCGGGTCTCTGCAAGGATTATCTGCTCTGTAAGGAGACCGAGGTCGATAAGGTCGCGGAGTATGCCGTTAAGATGAATATCAAATATGCCGTCATCGGTCCCGAAGCGCCTCTTGCGGCAGGTATTGCCGACTGCCTCGAGGAAAAGGGCATAAGCTGTGTCGGTCCGAAGCGTCTTGCCGCGCAGATAGAGACGGATAAGGCGTTCTGCCGCAATCTGATGCGGGAATACGATATCGCGGGATGTCCGAAGTATAATATTTTTCATGACGCGGACAAAGCCTCGGAGTTCATAAGGAACTACGGCGGCGACCTCGCGATTAAGCCAATCGGGCTTACCGGCGGCAAGGGCGTTGCCATCATGGGCGAGCATTTCGACAAAGAAGGCGCAATAAAATACATTCACGAGATCGGCGGCGAAGTGGTTCTCGAGGAGAGGCTGCTGGGCGAGGAGTTTACCATCATGGCGTTCGTCGACGGCGAACACCTCGTTCCCATGCCGCTCGTGCAGGATCACAAGCGTGCCTTCGACGGCGATGTCGGTCCCAATACCGGCGGAATGGGCTCATATACTCTTGCCGACCACAAACTGCCGTTTGTCACTGCCGACGACTACAAAGAAGCGATTGCGATTATGAAGGACGTGGTTGCGTCGATGAAGAAGATGGACATTACCTATAAGGGAATGCTCTACGGTCAGTTCATGATTACGAAGGACGGTCCGAAGGTCATCGAGTTCAACGCAAGGTTCGGCGATCCGGAGGCAATGAACCTTCTTACCCTGCTCGAATCCGATTTCTGCACGATTGTCGAGAAGATTGCGTCGGGAACACTCTCGGATGCCGATGTGGAGTTCACCCACAAGGCTACGGTCTGCAAGTATATCGTCCCGGAAGGTTATCCCGATTCGCCCAAGCCGAACTGCGACATTGAGATCGGCGATATCGGCGATGCCGTCCTCTACTACGCCAACGTCGTCGAAGAAGGCGGCAAACTCAAGACACAGACCTCGAGGACGCTTGCTTTCGTGGGCATGGCGGATACTCTCGAAGAAGCCGAGAAAATTGCCGAAAAAGCCTGTCAGGCAGTTTCGGGGCAGATTCGGCACAGAAAGGATATCGGAACGGTCGAGGTCTTAAATAAGCGCATTGCGCATATGAAGGAGATAAGGCAGTAATGGTCAAAAACGTTTTGTCCGTCCTCGATCTTACAAAGGATGAGTTCAACGAGGTTATTTCGCTTGCGGCGGAGCTGAAGAGGAAACGCGCCGCGGGTGTTATCGAGGATATTCTGCCGAAGAAGACCCTGGGCATGATCTTTGAGAAATCTTCGACGAGGACAAGGATTTCGTTCGATGTCGGCATGTACGAGCTCGGGGGTCACGCGATTTTCCTTAATCCCAACGAGATGCAGCTCGGACGCGGCGAGGAGATTCGCGATACTGCACGCGTTCTTTCGCGTTATCTTTCGGCGATAATGATTCGTTCCTATCTCCACTCGACAATCGAGGAGATTGCCAGATATGCGTCGATTCCGGTTATCAACGGTCTTTCGGATAAGGAACACCCGTGTCAGATTCTCGCCGATGTTCTGGCGATGAAGGAGAGGTTCGGCGACGACCTCTCAAAACTCCGCGTTGCGTGGGTGGGCGACGGCAACAACGTCTGCAACTCTCTGATTCTTGCGGGAGCACATACGGGATTCGAGATTGCGGTCTCTACGCCCAAAGGATACGAGCCGGATGCGGATGTGCTTGATAAAGCCAAAAAGCACGGCATTCGCGTTAAACTCTTCGATAATCCGGTTGACGCGGTTAAAGGCGCAAGCGTCATCTACACGGACACGTGGGTTTCGATGGGCGAGGAAGACGAGAAGGAGCAGCGTTTAAAGGCGTTTAAGGGCTTCTGTGTCGACGACAGGCTTGTTTCCCATGCGAATAAGGATGTTGTCGTGATGCACTGTCTTCCGGCGCACAGGGGCGAG
>JAFZMT010000039.1 GCA_017553245.1 Methanomicrobium sp. | reverse complement strand
ATGAACGTCGGCGTTGAAGGATATATCAAGATGGATGTCACCAATGCCGGCGCGGAGACAGGTTACGACACCGTTCTCAGGCTCAAAAAGACCGAAGGCAGTGCCATCGTCCCCACGGATGCCAGCGCATTTGTCGGTGAGTTTGCACCCGGCGAGACCGCACACGTGACTTTCAAGGCTTCGGTCTCAAACGAGGGTGAGGCAAAGACATACCCGGTAACGGTCTATGCAACCTACAAGGACAAGAACGGCAAAGAAAAGATCTCCGATCTTGAGACTGTCGGCGTCGGCGTCGGCGGCAAGGTAAAGTTCGAGATTACATCCGAAGCAGGTTCATTAAGACCCGGTCAGAAGGGCGAACTTGTGATTACCTACAAGAACATCGGTGACACTACGGCATACAACGCACAGGCACGTATCAGCGCCGTAAAGCCGTTCAGCTCAAATGACGATACAGCATACCTCGGCAACATTGCCCCGGGAGAGTCGGCTACGGGTGTCTACGAGATCAGCGTGTCAGCGGATGCGACCGAGAAGGATTACGGAATCGATACCGAGATCAGATACCGCGACACTCTTGATAACAGTCAGATCTCCGATTCCATGAAGGCGAAGGTCACGGTTCAGTACACCGGCAGTCTCGGCGACATCTTCACCAGTCCGATTGCCCTTACCGTAATCGTCTTTGCAATTCTTATCGTTGGATATTTAGTATATCAGCGTAAAATAAAGAATAATGATTAAATTCTGGGACGGACCGCTTCCCAAGGCGGGTGAACGCACAGTAAAGGATATGGAATCCGTGCTCTATGACACGAAATCGGGCATGGATCCCTCAACTCCGCTCTATTTTATGTACCGCGCCCTTTCAAAGAACGAAAGGGATGCGAAGTGGCTTGAGGATAACGGTCTCAGGTACGATATTACGGTGATTCCCGCAAACAGACTGGGTGCGGAGTTTGTAAAGACCAAGGGGCATTATCATCCGAATGCGCCGTGCGGCAGGGGCTATCCCGAACTCTATCAGGTTCTGGAGGGCGAGGCGCATTTTATGCTTCAGAACCGCAACTTAAGCGATATCTGCGTAATCAGGGCATCCGAGGGGGACGTCGTTCTGATTCCGAGCGGATACGGGCATGTGACCATAAATCCGTCACAGAAGCGGCTTGTGATGGCAAATATCGTATCCTGCGAGTTTGAGAGCGAGTATGAGTTCTACGGCGATATGCACGGCGCGGCTTACTACGAACTCGATTCGGGCTTTGTCAGAAATCCGCACTATGCGGACGGACTCCCCGATATAAGAGTCATAGATTCTTTTGAGATTCCCGAGCTTGATCTTAAGCACGGCGTTCCGATATACTCTTTCATCGGCAGGGACATTCTGCCGAAGTATCTCAATGTTCCCAGGATTCTCGATACTGTCAAAGCACCGGAGTATCGGAGATTCTTGACGAATCAGCCGAAAGTGGATTAGTCGAAATTGATTAATCGAAAATCGATTAACCGAAAATAGAATACATAACTTTTTTTTTACTTTTTTATATTCTGCAACCGTCGCCGTTGCCGCTGTCCTTCAGCAGATTCGGCGGTGCATTCCTCTTGTGTGCCGCCTTCTTTACCTTTTCAAGTATGGCACTCTCGGTATCGTTCTGCGGTTTCCAGCCGTTTGCCTCGAGATTTCTGAGCGCTTCGTCTATGACGGCGTATGTAAACCCTATCTCCTTCTCATCGCTCTGACCGCTGTAAAGTCCTGCCGAGGGCGTTTTATTGATAATCGGCTCAATGACGCCGGTGAACGCCGAGAGAATGCGGACATCGGATTTGTAGAGGTGCATGAGCGGCTCGATATCGCCCGCATCATCGCCGTGCTTGGTTGAATAGCCCAAAAGATACTCGCTCTTGTTGGAAGTGCCGCAGACGAGACCGTCATGGAGGTTTGCGTAGTAGTAAAGGACGGTCATCCTTATGCGTGCCATGACATTGCCAAGGAGATAGTTGGAATCCTCAAAGCCCTCAATCTTTGAAAATTCTTTGATTAATCCCGCAATCGGTACAATCGTGAGTCTGATTTTGAATTTTTCGCAGAGCGCCTTTACATCCGCGATATCCTCTTCGGGCGTCACAGCCGAGGGAAGCATGTATCCGAGGACATTTTCCGCTCCGACCGCTCTTGTGCAGAGTACTGCCGCAAGTGCCGAGTCGATTCCGCCCGAAAGTCCTATGATTATCTTCTTTCGTCCCGAAGACCAGACAGTGTGACGTATCATCTGCTCTATCTTTTCGCATTCGCATCCTTCGCAGAGTTCTTTCATATGTGCCTCGCATTCCGTTAATCTGAGTATAATCAGAGTATATCTGAAGATATGCAAAAATCCGTCTTAAATCTATCTTATTTTCCGTTCGGAATTATCCCGTTCATCTGCACACTGAAACTCTTCCATCAGGTTTACCAGAGCATATTTCGCGGCGGGGTGCTCACCCGCGTAATCGTCCAGAAGTTCCTTTGAGAGCCGCGATAACTCGGGCACGTCGTTTTCGGCATTATTGCCGTCGCACGCCTCAATACCATTAATGCGGCAGTAAAGCTCAGCCTCAGACGCGGGAATGTTCATAAGCGGCATTATCATCGGGAATTCTCCGTCTCCGCATCTGCCGCGGCTTAACAGACCGTTTGAATCCCCTTTGAGTATGCATTCAAAGACAAACTCCGCTTCGGAGTCCAGCGTCGCCGCAACCGCAATCTTTGTGAAACGCAGTTCTCCCGCATTAAAAGGCGGCTTTCGGGCTGTTTGGTCTGTTTTGGCATTTCGGGTTTTTTGAGCTGATGACCCAAGTGATGACTTAACTGCGTATCCGATGCCGTATCTTTCCGAGACCGCTTTAAGAGCCTCTTCGCAGTCGCCGGTGAGAACAAGTCCTATATCGGGGCGCTTTGCGAAGAACTTAACCAGCATATGAAGGAGTGCCGCCGCGGCGTAACTGCCGTCATAATCCACGGCAATCACGTCATTTCGCGAGAGCCACCCGTGTTTTCGTATCGCTTTCTTTGCCCGCGACTCAAAATCCGCGGTGAAATGCTTCGGGCACAGGCTCATGCCCGAGTATCTCTGCGTAATTACGGCGTCACAGGCGCATTTTGAGCATTTCATGATATTTGTAAGATCCTTGGTTTAAGCACTTATATCACCTTTTACGGATAAAACATTTACAGATAAACAATGACGGTATCTCCCGGGGACATAAAAGGGCTTCACAAGTATGAAACCCTCCTTCTTAAGACTTTAGAGAGGCTCATGAAGAAATACCTCTGGGTGCCGGAGGAAAACATCAGAAAAAGCTCGCGTCTTTCGGCGTCGGAGATGGAATACAGGCTCGGTCAGCTCATGGAGAAGAACATGGTCAAGAGCAGTTCCGTGCCCTACAGGGGCTATCAGCTGACATTCTCCGGCTATGACGCTCTTGCCGTGACCTCGCTTGTCAAAAACGGCACCGTTACGGCAATAGGCTCGCTCATCGGCGTGGGCAAGGAATCCTCGGTCTATGAGGCACTGGGAACGGGCGCCCTCGTCCTGAAACTCCACTGCATTGGTCAGAGGTCTTTTCAGTCGGCAAGACTGAACCGCGGATTTATGCCGGAATGGAACCATTTTCCGTGGATATTTGCCTCGACATACTCGGCAAGACAGGAGTTTGAAGCCTTAAAAGCCTTGAGGAAAGGCGGCGTCAATGTGCCAATCCCCATAGCCGTAAACCGCAATGTGGTGGCAATGTCGTATATTGCCGGCGCTAACCTGCATCAGGCTGTCCTTGAAGAGCCGCGTGAGGTCTTCGACGAAATCTTCGCGAACATAAAAAAGGCATACGAACTCGGATTCATACATAACGACCTCTCCGAGTTCAATGTGATGACGGACGGCGATTCGGTCTGGATAATCGACTGGCCGCAGTGGATAGAACCGACGCACCGGAACGCCGACGAGATACTCCTGCGCGATATCTCAAACATAACGACGTATTTTGCGAAAAAATACAATATTGTCGAGTCTCCCGAGAAGATTCGCGATATGATTACCGGCAAAACCGATGCCTGAACTGAAACCTAAACACAATGCATAACTGAATGCCTGATGCGGAAGCCAATGAAAATCTTCGGAATCGACATAATCAAGGGATCTGTCCGATCCCGCACCAAAAAACCTGTTTTTGCTCTCGCTGTCCGCGACGAAGGCGAGCTTAAGGATACCGCCGAGGTCTCGCTCTTCAGACTCATAAGGCGGATTAACGCCGAGCAGCCCGATATTCTTGCCGTCGACAGCCTTCAGGAGATATCGCAGAACATTCAGGAACTCGTCACTTTCATGCAGATGCTCCCGCCCGCGACCGTGCTTGTTCTGGTCACCCGCGGCATGCATCAGGAACCCGAATCACTCCAGCAGGTTGCCGCACGCTATAATATCCGCCTTCAGAACAGGCTCGATCCGTATTCCGAAGCCAAAACCATTGCCCATGTGGCGGAGCTGGGCGCCGGAAGCGAGGTGATTGTCTTTGACGATACCTGCACGATCACGGTATCAAGGAACCGCTCGCTCGGAAAAGGCGGCTGGAGTCAGAATCGCTACGCAAGAAAGGTCAACGGCGCCGTTCTGGTCAGATCGAGGGAGATTGAGATACGTCTGAAGGAGAAGGGGCTGAGGTTTGAGAAGACCGGGTATGCGGGTTTCGGAGGCATGAAGCGTGTCCAGTTTCATGTGTTCGCCGGCAGAAAGCAGATTCCCGTGCAGTCGGGGCGATGCATGGACTATCAGGTCCGCGTTGCCGCAGGAAAACTCGATAAAATCCGTTTCGTCTCTCAGAACACGAGGAAAAAACACGTCATTGTAGGCATCGACCCGGGCACGACCGTGGGAATTGCCGTCCTCGACATGGAGGGCAATCTGCTGAAACTGAAAAGCGCACGCAGGATGTCGCTTTCGGACTGGACGCAGGAGATAGCCGATATCGGAAACCCCGTCGTTGTCGCCTCCGATGTTGCCCAGATGCCGATGTCGGTCGAAAAAATCCGCCGCGCCTTCAATGCCATCCCATATACCCCGAAAGTCTCCAAGACGCAGGATGAGAAAGCGGCGCTCTGCAACGGATACGGTTTGTCATACGGCAACGATCACGAGCGCGACTCTCTTTCCGCGGCTATAGACGCCTACAGATTCTACAGGCAGAAGTTCATCACAATTGAGAAGCGCATCCCCGCCGGTTACGATCTGGACATTGTCCGCGCCGGAATCATACGCGGCTATTCTACCGAGCAGATAATCTCGGATATTGTCCCTTCAGCGTCGGTTTATTCTTCGGTTTCCGCAAGCGCAAACTCCGTAAGCGCAAACTCAACCGCATCTTCGGTTACGGATGCGGTGGTCTCGGATGCGGCGGGTCTGGGCTCGGCATCGGCGCTGCGCACGGCTCAGCTTGAGGGTATGATAAAAGACCTGAGGAATCATCTCGACGATATCCGCAAAGAGCTGACCGAAAAGGAAGCTGAGATAAAGAGCCTGAAAAAACAGCTCTCCGCCGAGAGAACCGAGCGCTTTGAGAAGCGAAAAGAGAACCGGGTGATTGCCGAGCGCGACAATCAGATAATCTCCGTCAAAAAACTTCTCAGAAAGCAGGAGCGTGAGAACCGGCGCCTTCGACGGAAGATTGAGCGGCTTAAGGAGTTCAATGAGGACAGCGATTCCGCAGCCTGCATCCCCGTGAAAGTTCTTTCTGCGCTGACAAAGGAGGAACTCAAGGAGATGGACGATGAGTTGGGAATCCGCGAAGGCGACATTATTTATCCCGTAAGAACGGACGGCTGGGGAAATGCGGCGGTCTCTTATCTTTCGGATTCGCTTGTCCGCGCCGTTATCGCGGACAGCAAAGATATGCGCTTCATGAATGCCCTAAGGGATGAGCGCATCCCGCTTATCGCCGTCTCCGAGGTCTTTGTTACGGTCCGCGGTCGCACCGGCACGGTAAAACGCGAGCCCTTTGAGGAGGCGCTTGCCCGCTGGAATGCCGAGCAGGAAGTTTACGAACGCGAGAAGAGGAAAGAGATGTTCTTCTCGATAGTCCGCGAATACAAGAATCAGAGGGTTGTCGAGGCACGGAATGTCGAAAAGGTAAAGGCAAAGAACCGCGAGAAGCAGATAAAGAAGTGGGAGGATGAAGCTGAAGGCATGGATGAGGATGTGTTATGAGGGATAGTGGATGATGAGAGGAGTGGATGATTGGGATGATATTGAGGTGTCTCGTGATGTATGGGTTGATAAGCGATGAATGACCGCGATATTGTAAGGATGATATCGGCAATAATCGGCAGTTCGAATACCGAGGATGACTGTGCGGTCTTCCCGCACGGCGGCGAATATCTGACGGCAACCACGGATATGCTTCATGAGAAGACCGATTTTCCCAAAGGCATGACCGATTGGCAGATCGGCTGGATGAGCGCCGCCGTAACGCTGTCGGATATCGCAAGCACGGGCTCCAGACCGCTCTTTCTCCTTCTTGCCGCAGGTCTGGACGAAACGGGTGCCGGGCGCATTGAGGAGATTACACGCGGCGCCGACGACTGCTGCAAAAAGTTCGGCGCGAAACTCGCCGGCGGCGATATCGACTCCCACAGTGAACTTACGATAGTGACAACGGGGGTCGGTGCGGTAAGCCCGGAGTGTTATGTGTCGCGGAAGGCAAAGCGGCGCCCTCTGAGAGCGGGGGATATTGTCTGTGTCTGCGGCAGTCCCGGCGTTGCCGAGCGCGGTCTGAAGGATTATTATGAGTGCTTAGCGGCGAATAAGAGGACGGATACGGTTGCGTTTAAGGCACTCTGCGAGCCGCAGCCGAAGGTCTTCGAAGGGCAGATTCTCGCCGAATCGGGCGTTCTTTCCATGATGGACATCTCGGACGGGCTTTCGCTCTCGCTTCACGATCTCTCGGAGCTGAACGGCTGCGGATTTTCGATAGATAAAAGCCTGATACCCGTTGATGAAACCGCAGGTATTGATTTTGAGACGGCATTTTACGGTGCCGGGGATTTCGGTCTTCTCTATGTCTGCAGCCCCGAGACCTATGAGGGAATCGTCGCCGGCGATTTCGTTAAAGCCGCCTGTGAGGAGTTATTCGGCAAAACCCGTGCAGAAGAAATCTCGGATTCGCTCTCGCTCGGATATAAGATAGGTGTCGTCACCGATGAGAAAGGTGTCTTCGCAGACGGCATAATTGCGGAAAGACGCGGTTATCTGCACGGTTGGAACTGACAGAAATACCATTAAAGACCTTAAAATCGCAAATACGTCTCTGAAACGGCGCGGTATTACTTTCGCACTGCGCGAATTATATTTTTAAATAAACAGCACATACTTTGAAAGCATCAGACTATGTCAGAAAGATCCGCCCGTTCCGAGAAGACCGCTGCCGGCACAGACTCGGAGTCGCAATGCCGCAGAATACTTGTAAAGACACCTTTCGGGAGGGGTTTTTCGGAATCGGCGGATCTTTTCGGGAAATACCGGCGCGAGTCGCCGTTCAACTCCTGTTTCGTTCTGCCGACCAATGCGCTGGTTCAGAGGGTAATCCGCGGGATGCTCTCTGACGGCATTGCCGTTGCAAAAAAAGCGGTCTGCACCCCGCAGAAGCTTGCCGAAGATATAGTGACGCAGAATCACGAATATCGGCTGATAAGCGATGTTGAGGCAAAGATGATCCTGACAAGGATTATCAAATCCGAAAAAAGCTATGTCGAGTCGCTGTCGCCGACAAAGGAGTTCTCTGCGAATCTGTTAAACGATCTCTATACTCTTATCTACAGCATATGCGAGCAGAGATCGGATTACAGGTCGGTTCTGAAATCGGATTCCGAGCATCCGTCCGCGAAGAACCGCGCCCTTGTTGCCATAATCGACCGCTATCTTGCGACGATAGAGAAGGATCGTCTGGTCGGTCCCGAAGTGCTCTACGCAAAGGCGGCGGAGTTTGTCGCAAACGGCGACAACATAGGGGATTATCTGAAGGATTCATCCGTGATTCTCTTCGGCATCTATGAACCCGTCCCCTCTCTTCGCGCTTTCCTCACCGCAGTCTCTGAGTCGGCGCGGAGAACGGTATACTACATACCGTATTCTAAGAACAAGCGGATATGCAGTGATGACGGCAGCTGGTTTGAGGCGCATGAGACAGCCGAACTCTCGCAAAATCCGAAATGCAGAGAATATGAACGGATATTCGAAGCGGATAACGGCGAAACAGGGGACATCGGTAAGAATGCCTGTGATAATTCCCATATTAATGCCTCTGATTCCTCCGCCGCGTCTGCCGCGTCCGAAAACCACGTGAAAGTATCTTGTAAATGTTTTACGAGTGCAAAATCGGAGATATCCGCAATTGCCGAAGAGATTCACTCGCTCATCGAAAACGGCGTATCGCCGTCGGATATAGCGATATCATTCCCCGATCCGCAGAATAATCTGGCGTTGCTCGACGAAATCTTTCAGGATTTCAATCTGAAATACTCTGCATACGTGCCGCTGTCTCTTGCGAACTCGCCTATTGTCCAGTCGCTTATGCTGATTCCGCGAATAATCTCCGAGAACTTCTCGCCGCGATCCGTGGGCGAACTCTTCGCATCGCCGTATTTCAGGCTCAAAGGCAGGACGCTCGACCGCTATATCATCGAAAAGACGGCAATCGCGGCAAACATCGGTAACGGATTACATTCGTGGGAGAGTTCTCTGGAGTGGCTGAAACAGCTCAAAGAAGAGAAACTTGCCGATGAGTCGATCCCCGAGTTCAAGAAGAACGAGATTAGACGGGATATTGCCGAAATTAAGTTAATAACGGAGACTGTTCTGCCGTTTTTGAATGAACTGAACACTCTGGGTAAGAGTGCACGGTATTCCGAACATATCGGTAACTATCTGGAGTTCCTTCAGAGATACGGTCTCCCTTATTTCCCCGACCGCGACGGGGATTTGTATCGGAGTGAGAGTTCGGCGCTGAAACGATTCTATAAACTCCTATACGATTTATATGAGGTATCCGAGCAGTTTTTCGGCGAAAAAATCTCATTTCAGGAGTTCGCCGGCAGTCTGCGAGCCTCGGTTGCCGGATGCAGTATCGCCGCGGCGCATGACTCTTCCGCCGTTCAGGTCCTCGGTATGAATGCCCTTCAGAGCAACAACTTTGAGTATATCTTTCTGGCAGGACTTGTCGACGGCAAACTGCCGCTTCTGCCTAAACTCATGCCCTATCTCACCGAGAACGAGAGCAAACTCCTATGGAGCGATAAAAGGCGCGAAAAAATCCGCTGGGAGACGTTCTATTTCATATCGGCGCTGTGCAGCGCGGAGTGCGGTCTCTATCTGACAACCCGCGCTTCTGCGGGAAAGGATACGCTTCCGTCGCCGTTTTACATCGCGGCGGTCGAGCGGCTGAATGCGGGTGAGATGCCCGAGAGGGAGCTTATTCATTCGGCAATTTATTCATTGAAGAAGGCGGGTCGCGATATTGCCGCTTTGAAAAACGAAACCGGTCGGGAT
>JAFZMT010000038.1 GCA_017553245.1 Methanomicrobium sp. | reverse complement strand
GCATCTCAAAGACGGCTCGCGCTGGGTGGAACAGTAATTCTGAGACTCAGAGACAGTTTCGCGGCACAATACACCAAAAACCTGAATAAAAAATCCTGAAAAGGGAGATTCGTAATAATCTGAAAATGCAATAATCCGAAAAATTATTATTTAATTTTTTCATTTTTTTATTTTCTGACTTTTTTATTCGGATTCGTGACAGTGCTTCTTACCTGGTTTTTCTGCCCACGGCTCAAGACCCTGCTTTACGCGGTAGTCATTGATTGCCCTGTGAATCGCATCTTCGGCGAGCACGGAACAGTGAACCTTCTGCGGCGGCAGTCCGTCAAGTGCCTGCGCAACCGCCTTATTCGAGAGTTCCCATGCCTCTTCGAGAGTCTTGCCCATTATCATCTCGGTTGCCATACTGCTTGACGCGATTGCGGCGCCGCAGCCGAAGGTCTGAAATTTGACATCCGCTATTCTGTTATCCGCGACCTTAATGTATATCTTCATGATATCGCCGCACTGCGGATTTCCTTCAACGCCGATGCCGTCGGGGTTCTCTATAATTCCCTGATTTCGCGGATTCTCAAAGTGATCCATTACTTTCTCGCTGTAATCCATGTTTTTCTCCTCCTGTAATTCTCAATATTTCCTAAGCGCGTCGGGCGTAAGCGGCGACATGTTCCTCAGTTTCTGAACAATCTCCTTAACCGCCGCAATTACGAAATCGACATCCTCCACGGTATTCATCTCTCCGAGCGTAAGTCTAAGCGAGCCGTGAACAACCTCGTGCGGAATGCCGCAGGCGGTCAGAACATGCGAAGGCTCAAGCGACGCCGAGTTACAGGCGCTTCCCGTGGATGCGCAGACTCCTCTCTTATTAAGCATGAGAAGGATGGATTCGCCCTCGATATACTCGAAGATAACATTGACGTTATTGGGCAGGCGCTGTGTCGGATGACCGTTCAGGCGCGACTTGGGTATAGTCAGAAGACCGTCGATAAGGCGTTTTCTGAGCACGTCAAGCCTCTTCGTGGTCGCTTCCATCTCCTTTACCGAAAGTTCGAGGGCAAGTCCTATTCCGACGATGCCGGCGACGTTCTCAGTTCCCGCACGCCTCTTTCTTTCCTGATCGCCGCCGTGCATCAGCGAATCGAGTTTCACTCTCTTTCCGATATAGAGAACACCCGTTCCTTTGGGTCCGTTGAACTTGTGCCCCGAGATTGAGAGCATATCGATGTTCATCGCTTTTACGTCAATCGGGACATGCCCTGCCGCCTGAACGGCGTCGGTGTGGAAAAGAACATTGTGTTCGCGGGCAATCTTACCAATCTCGGCAATCGGCTGAATCGTGCCTATCTCATTGTTCGCAAACATTATCGTTATCAGAATTGTATCCGGGCGGATTGCGGCTTCGACATCTTTGGGACTTACCATGCCGAATTCGTCAACGGGCAGGTATGTGACCTCAAAACCCTGCTTCTCGAGCCATTGACATGTGTAAAGGACGGCATGATGCTCGATGGCGCTCGTAATTATGTGCTTTCCCTTGTCGCGGTTGGCAAACGCCGTTCCCTTGATTGCCCAGTTATCCGATTCCGTGCCGCAGCTTGTGAAATAAATCTCCTTGTCTTCGGCGTTAAGCGCACGTGCAACGCGGCTTCTTGCGAGTGCGACGGCTTCGCGGTTTATCTTCGCGATATCATACAATGAGGACGGATTTCCGAAATTCTCCCTCATATAGGGTATCATTGCGTCCACGACTTCCGGTCGCATCGGCGTTGTCGCCGCATTATCCATGTATATTATGTGACTCTCTGTCATCGTATCATCTGTAAACCTGTTTTAAATTGCGGTTATAATGTGTTTTCTCTTCCTGTTTGTATTCCAGTTTATCTTCCGGTTTCTTGTCCTGCTTGCCGTCAGGTTTCTCTTCCTATGCAAGTTCTTCTTTCTTCAGCGGGCTGCGGCAGTAAGGACAGTGGCAGTTGAAATCCGAGGTCTTATTGGTCTTGGGACATATCGTCATGGAAAGGTCGGCGAGCGGATGTCCCTTGCTCTTCATCTCAAATTCCTTGTACCAGCCGAACGCCGCCCGCGTTACCTCAAGACCTTCCGCTTTCAGCGCCGCTTCAAGACCTTTGAGAATCTCAAGGGAACGGTCGGGCGATGCAAGACCGCTGGAGAGATGCGCATACGGGTATATCATAACCCTCCTGCACTTTATCTTGTCCAGCCGCTTCATGATGTTTTCAACCGCGCTGTTTACTACCTCATCGGGACAGAATTCGTCGTTTAACTCCACGCAGGTCATAAGAACCACGCCTTCCGTCATGCTGCCTTCCCTGCCGGCATCACCCTCGAGCGGCTCGGCGAATTTCGTCTTGCTTACCGCACGATATTTCATGCTGTCGACATGAATC
>JAFZMT010000037.1 GCA_017553245.1 Methanomicrobium sp. | reverse complement strand
TTCTTCAGATCGTTCTTTCCGAGGAATATGACAAGGAATTCAACGCCGCTGTCGATATGATAGTTTATGTCAAAGATTGCCTTATCCTTGGTAAGCTCGAGGTCGACGGAGTCTACCGTAATATAGCTGTATCTGTTCTCTTCTTCCGCCGATACGGCGGGAATAATGCCGAAGAGAACAACCATAAGAACGACGGCGACCTTAAGTAAATTCATTAATAACAATATTTCTACTGAGACAATTATATCTTTTCTGGTCAGTGAAAGGAATCAAAACAGACTTTCGGGGTAAATTGCCCCGATGATTTACCGGAGATAAACAAATGATTTACCGAAGGTTAACCGGAAATTAACCAGAATATTACCTTAAGCTTACCCGAAGATTAAAACGATTACCTGAAAGGAACGGGTTATTTCTTCACCAGCCGAATCTCGATAGCGGAGACATTGGTCTTTCCGCTTTCGGTGTCCACGACCTCGGTCGATGTCTCTATTGCGGCTTTGCCGACATCCTCAAGAAACCTGTTTATGACAATCTCCGCCGTATCCACGGCTCGCGATATTGCCTTTCCGCGTGCCCTGATGCGGACTTCGGTTGCTCCCTGATTAAACTGTGTGACCACTGCCAGAACATAGCTCATAACAGGCTTATTCCCAATAAAGATATCATTCTCGGACATATCGACTGTTCCCCCGTAACCTGATGCTGTAATATGATAAAATAAGACAGTTTCGGATATATAGATTTTTAATTGAGTTTTTGACTCATATAAGAGTATTAAACTCTTAAATGAGTTTTTGACTCTTAAATGAGTATTCGACTCTTAAATGAGTTTTCGACTCATAAATGAGTATTCCGCTCTTAAAATTCTTAAATGAGCTTTCGGCTGACGATAAGTTCGGCATTGAGAACCGATGCGCCCGCAGCACCGCGGATTGTGTTGTGTCCCATCGCGATGAAACGTCCGCCCTCACGGACTCTGCCGACCGAAACCGTCATGCCGTTACCGCGGTTTCTGTCAAGCCGCGGCTGGGGACGGTCTTCCTGATCGAGATAGAGAACGGATTTCTCGGGCTGGGTGGGAAGTCCGCCGAACGGCACTTTGTAGTTCTTGAAGTCGTTAATTATCTCCTCGACGCTGCCTTTTGCGTCCGTCCAGACCGCAAGCGTGTGACCGTCGATAACGGGGACACGGTTACAGCTTGCGCTGACCTTTAACGGAGCGTCGACGATTTCGGCGCCGTCAAACTTACCCATTATCTTTAAGGTCTCGGTCTCCATCTTCTTCTCTTCCGAGCCTATATACGGGATGACATTGTCGTAGATTGCCATTGCCGCAACACCGTCGAATCCGGCGCCGGATATCGCCTGCATGGTTGCGACCTTGATATCCGTGATATTGCGGTGCTTAATCGCGTTAAGTGCGCTGACAAGCATAATCGTCGAGCAATTCGGGTTTGTGACGATACAGCCGTCGCAGCCGGCATCGTGCTGGACTTCAATGAGTCCGAGGTGCTCGGGGTTGACCTCGGCGATCACGAGAGGAATGTCCTTATCCATTCTGTGCGATGACGCATTGCTGCATACGCAGACTCCCGCGTTTGCGATGTCTCTCTCGACCGTTGTCGCGAGATCGGCAGGGAGCGCCGAGAAAACGATGTCAAGACCTTTCGAACTCTCGACGCCGACGGGCTTTACCTTAAGACCGCCGACACTCTCGGGAAGGGGCGTGTCAAGTCTCCAGTTGACCGCATTGCGATATTCTTTGCCTGCGCTGCGTTCCGATGCCATGAGGCATTCGAGATTGAACCACGGGTGATCGGCAAGCAGCTGGACAAACCGCTGACCTACCGCGCCGGTTGCGCCGAGTACTCCTACATTTATCATATCAGAAAAGAATCGGATTTAGGGTATATTATACCGTTTTAGTCTTATACCGCTTTAGCCCATGTGAATGGCTTCGGAGGGACATTCGTCGACGCAAGCCTCACATTCCACGCATTCATCGGGGTTTACAACCGCAACGCCGCCGTCCATCTTGATTGCTTCGGACGGACAGGTATCGACACAGGTTTCGCATCCTGTGCAGGTTTCCGTATTTACAATAGCTGCCATAAGTTATCGAAGTTATATCGGCACAAATTATAAAATACGTTTCTATTTGTTTAGGAGAAATTGATTGAATAAAAAATAAAATTGGAATTATATATTGAAAAATTGTTAACGGATTTTTATGCTCTTTTTTGCTCTTTTTTATAATCCGTTATTTTTGATAATCGCTGTTATTTTTATAATCGTTGCTTTTTATAAGCCGTAATTATTCATTAAATCCGAGCACGTCGTTCATAGAGTAGATGCCGGGTTTTTTGCCCGGAATCCAGCCGACCGCCCTTACAACGCCGTGTGCGAAGACAAGTCTGTCGTAAGCGCGGTGCGTGAACTCGATTACCTCGTCATTGCCCGCAAACATGACGGTGTGGTCACCTACGATATCGCCGCCGCGGATTACGTGAACGCCTATCTCATTGCCGCGCTCTCCGACCATGCCCTCACGTCCGTACATC
>JAFZMT010000004.1 GCA_017553245.1 Methanomicrobium sp. | reverse complement strand
CTTCTTCCACATCGACCCGCACCCGGGAAACATCTTCGTCAACACCGACGGCAAGATGACCTTCATCGACCTCGGCGCAATCGCCGTGATTCGCCCCGAAAGGCGCCACACCTTCATAAAACTGCTCCTTGCCATCGTCAACTCCGATGTCGACGCGATAATCGAGAACTTCCAGAAACTCGGCGTCAAAATCGACCCCGACGACATGGACGAAATAAAGGACGGGCTTTATTATGCACTCTTCGGTGCCGACACCGCGAGCGTTTCCGCGGTTGACAGCGGCGCTTCACTTGCCGCCGTGCCCGAACTCTTAAACCAGTACGGCATCCAGATACCGCGGACGCTGATGGCTCTCCTGAAGGTCATTATAATGATACTCGGCGTCGGTCAGAAACTCGATCCTAACTTCAACTTCTACGACAATGCAAGACCTTATCTGACGCAGATTGTCAAACAGCAGTATTTCTCGCCGAAGAATCTCAAGAGGACAACCCATGTCGTTATGGAGAGCGTCGACAGCATAATGAAGCTGCCCAAAATATTCAACAATACCCTCAATAAATGGGCGAGCGGCAAATTCCAGCTTGAGATAGTCGCAAAAGATGTCGACAGGCTCTCTATGACGGTCGAGAAGGCGACGGACAGAATCATCATGGGTCTTCTTGCCGCTTCCATGGTCATCGGCACCTCAATAGTTATGTATTCGATTGACATTCCCTACACGACGAATGTCATAATACTGATGATTCTGGCGTATTTCTCTGCGTTTACACTGGCACTCATTACACTTATACGCATTCTCTTCCCGAGTAAGAAGAAGAGACACTACGACGACTGAGCGACTGAGCGGACGACTGAATCCTCCTCAATTTTCTTTAAAGAGCATTGAGGGCAGACCGTTCACTTTTTTTGTCTCTTCGAAATGAACGGCGGGCGCAAAGATTTTCAGGTCGAATGAGACGTTTCCCGCTACCTTAACGGTAACGTCGCCCGTGAGGAATTCAGCCGCGGCTGAGAGAAGTGCGGCATTCACCAGAGATACGTCGATATCGATTAGCGTCTCGGATGACGGCGCAAGCCTCACGTCCTCGCGCATACCCTCGCCGAGATAGTCGTCCTTTTCCGCATCGCCTTCGTTTGCGATTCTGTAAAGGGTGAACTCGATTTTTTTGAGCGAAACGGCGACGGGCATCGGGTTTTTGACGGCGACGCTCACGCCGACAGCTATCTGCGATGCCGTTATCCCTTTGAAGTGAATGTCGCGTATCTCCACTGCGGGCGTCTTTTCCGTATTGCCGGTTAAATCGGGATTGTCTGTCATTTCAGTCTCCGCTATCTATTTCGTGATGTTTTCCGCTATGTTTTCCGTAATGTCTCGCGTTCGGCGACATGCTTTCTGCGGTTATGCTTTATGAGTATAGTGCTCAACGCTGCCGACCGTCTCAAGTTTGCCTTCGGAATTTAATTTGGAAATTGTCCCGTGACCGCCGCAGATGAGGCATTTCCTGCCCGTCTTTGCCTCGTGCTCAAGTGCGAGAGCCACGGCGCTCTTTCTCTCCTTCCTTGCGAGTTCG
>JAFZMT010000036.1 GCA_017553245.1 Methanomicrobium sp. | reverse complement strand
CAGACACCCGCAAGTATCCTGTCATTTTTCGTGCGGTAAATTTTATTCATATTATCAGATCCGAAATCCTGTCATGAAATTATGTTATGATTAATCTGTTATCCGTTTTGATTCTTTTGCAATATCAATCTGTGTGATGTACGGTGTGCTTCACAGCCGCTCATAGTCACTCACCCCGCCCCGCTCATTTTCACTTTTGCACCGCACGGATAGTATTATTACATGATGTATAGGCAACATAATTACTGACAATGAATTCATATGAAGACTGGTTTGCGTATGACTCATACAGACCGCACCAGAAAGAGATGCTTGATTTCGCGGCGGAATGCGTGAATAAGAGGCAGACCTGTCTTATCGATGCCCCCACCGGCAGCGGAAAATCGAGTGTCTTATCCGCGCTTCTCGCTCAGGCTAAGGGAAAGAAGATAATAGTCGCGGTCAGAACCGTTGCCCAGCTGAATATCTTCATCCGCGAACTTGAACTTATCAAGAAGAAGCAGCCGCGGCTCAAGGTCTCGTATCTCGTCGGCAAGAGAAAGATGTGCATGATGGGCGGCGAAGGCGACATCTATCGCATGTGCGAAGGACTCAAGAACTTCTCGACCTCACTCATGCGCGAACGCGCCCAGAAAGGCTCTCTCATCCCCGCAAACGATGCCGTCATAAAACGGCAGGTGCAGCTGCAGGACTATGAACACCCGCTTCTCTGCCAGTATTTCATAAGATCGAAGATTTACATGGAGACCGGCGACGGTCTGAAGATGATGCCTTCAAACCTCCTCAAGACCAAGGCGGAACAGACAACGCGGCGCATAGTGCCCCCGGACCGCATTCATGAGCTCTGCGGCGATATCTGCCCGTATGAAGTGATGCTTCAGGCGTCCCGCGATGCCGACGTTATCCTCATGAACTTCCATCATCTCTTCAATGAGGATATCCGCGAGCAGATGTATCAGTCCATCGGCATTGAGCCGGAGAATGTCATTCTTCTTATCGACGAGGCGCACAACTGCGGCGATACCGTCCAGAGCATCCAGACTGTCACCTTAAATGAGCAGTCGCTTGAGCTTGCGCAGACCGAACTCGGTCACCTGAGAGGCAGCGTCAGCGGAACCGAGGCGATTCAGAATCTGATTCCGCAGGTGCAGAACTTCATGGTCAGCCTCAAGCGCTCGATGAAACTTGAGGACTGGTTTGATCCGGCAATTTTCATGCGGTATATCCTGAGCGGAACGCTGTATCAGAAGACCGAGGAGATTGTGGACGACCTTCTGAGAATCAATGAGGCGATTCACGAAGCCAAGCTCGAAAAGGGCGATTTTAGGGAAAGCCCCGTGGAGAATCTCACCGAGTTCTTCGTTCGCATCCTGAGATCTTCCGGGGATGAGTCCTATCTCACAATATACAAGAAGAGCGGCGAAGAAATCTCGCTCGAAGTCAGAAATATCGATCCCTCAAAGACGCTCATCGATCTGGCAAAATCACATCATTCTGCGGTGCTGATAAGCGGCACCCTGTCGCCGGTCGACGCCTACAAAAAGCTCTATTTCGGCGACATGGACGCGGCGACGATATCGCTTCCCAACGCCTTCCCCAAAGAGAACAGAAAACTGTTCTGTGCCCGCGATGCCACATCCGCCTTCAGCATGAGGCGCGATGTCGATAACAGCAACCGGATAATCGAATACATCAATACGTTTGCGATGCAGAAAGGCAATCTTGCGGTCTATTTCCCCTCATACGATATGTTAAAGACCTATACCGAGCGCCTGCCGCGGACTTTGAAGGGCAAGGAGATATTCATAGAGTCGCAGGATTCGGCGGCGTCGACTAACGACCTCAGAACTTTCATGTCGCTCCCGTCCGTCGGCAGAAGCGGCATTATCTTCGGTGTCTGCGGCGGCAAATGGAGTGAAGGGCTGGATTACAGAGGAGACCTGCTCAACGGCGCCATCGTCGTCGGTCTTCCGCTCGCCCCCTTCAATGACGTCAGAAAGATGGTCAATGACTATTTCAGGATGAAGTTCGGCAAAGACGGCGAGTTCCTCGCATACACGCTGCCGGCGGTAAACAAGGCAACGCAGGCTCTGGGAAGGGTAATCAGGACGCCGGAGGACAAAGGCGTTCTCCTCCTTATAGAGAGCAGGTATCTTGACGAATCCGTAAAACGCGGTCTTCCCGGGTGGATGCAGGAGGAATGCGTCGCATGCACAATCGATTCCTTCAAAGAGGCAATGAAGGGATCTTAAGGAATGTTGTGAATTTGTGATTAAGGAATAATGACTTAAGGACGTGGGAAATAATGGATATCAGCACGGGAATCTGCAGATTCGGGCTATGGCGGGTGCGGGTTGAGTGGTCGGAAGAGGCGCATTTGATTCATCGGATTTCGTTTGTCAGAAGCGGCGACGACTCCCCCGTTCCGCAGGTAATCGGCAGGTATCTCTCGGGAAAATCAACGACCTTCAGCCCTTACGGCTCGATAGCGCTGAGCAAAGGCTATCCGTTTTACGAGATTTATAAAGCCGTCTCGAATATCCCCTACGGCGAAGTCAGGACTTATTCGGAGATTGCGGAAGCGAGCGGCACGCACCACAGGACGGTGGGTGTTGCCATGCGCAGGAATCCGACGCCGCTCATCATCCCCTGCCACAGAGTTGTCTCAAAGACGGGACTCGGCGGTTTTTCTCCCGACATATCCATAAAGAAGGATCTTCTGAAGCTTGAAAAGAAGGTGCTTAAGAAGAGCAGATCGGCAGACGCAGGCGCAGAAGCGGCATCCGATGAAGACTGTAACGATAAATGAGGCGAAGGCTGAAACCGGGACCGAGACACTGACTGAAAGGAGACCTAACCCCTGACCGACCGTCGCACGTTTATCTGCGTCATAAATCAACAGAATCTGCTTAATACGCCGTTTATGCGAATGATCGTATTATATCATAGTTGAAATTCAATATATGTGAAACATCTGCGGGATAATATGAAGATAGCAGTTTTAGGTGCCGGTGCGGTAGGTCTCTGCGTTGCCGCAAAACTCTCAAAGGTTTGCGATGTCTATGCAGTCACCAGAAAACGGCACACCGATATAATAAACAGTACCGGATTTGTCATGACGGGAATCTGGGGCAACGAGACCGTCGTTTTTCCGTGTTCGGAGTCGCTGCCGGCAGGCGAGCGTTATGACTACATAATAATCACCTCCAAATCGACGGATACCCGTGCAATCTGCGAGCAGTTTAAGGACTATCTGAAGGATACGCCGGTAGTAAGCCTTCAGAACGGCATCGGAAACGAGGAGATAATCTCCGAATACACCGGCACCGTCCTCGGCGGCATGATAATTACGGGCTTTGAATGGGTAAAAGATGCCTCCGTTCTCGTATCCGTCGAAGCTGCGCCGATAAAAATCGGCGTCTATCCCGAAGGCGTCAGTGATGCCTCCGCAAAACTCGTCGAAATCTTTTCAAAAGCGGGAATGAACACGCTATCCGAGTCCAACATCGCCGGCGGCGTCTGGGGCAAGGCGCTTTACAATGCGGCATTAAACCCGCTCAGCGCAATCCTGGGCATAAAATACGGCGAACTTTTTGATGCAAACACGTGGTCGATAATCGAGGATATCGTAAAAGAAGCCTTTGCCGTCTGCGAAAAAGAGGGCGTCAGACTCGAATGGAAGACGCCGGAGGAATACCTTAAGCATCTGCACTCGCATCAGCTTCCGGCAACGCAGGAGCATTACTCCTCGATGTATCAGGATCTGGCAATCCGCAAGAGGACCGAGATTGATTTCATCAACGGCAGTATAGTTGAACTTGCAAAGAAGCACGGCATACCCGCGCCCGTAAACGAGGTCATAGTGCGGCTGATAAAATTCCGCGAGAATCAGAATGCCGCGCAGGGTGCCACACACACCGCGGCTGACAAAAAACAGGCACGGTAAGCGCGATCGGTGCGGGAAAGAAATCTTTGGCGGGAAACGAATGAAGACGGGAATCATCCTTGCCGGCGGCGAGGCAAAACGCGCGGGCGGGCGCGAGAAGTATCTCTTCGAGTATGAAGGCGAGACCTTTCTTGAGCGCCTGCTCTCCGCGCTTAGGGATACGGTCGATGAGATAATCATCGTCGCCCGCGATGACATGCATTGCCGCAGATTTGAGGAGATTTGCGCGGGTTTTGACGCAAAGATAGTCGCGGACATCCGAAAAGGTCTGGGTCCCGTCGGCGGTCTTCATGCGGCGGTTCAGGCTGCGGGCGGCGAAACTCTTTTTGCGGTCGCCTGCGACATGCCGTTTGTCAACCGCGATGTCATAAAGTATCTCTTCTCTTTCTCCGACGGCTACGATGCCGTGATTCCCCGATGGAATGAAGGTTTTATAGAGCCGCTTCATGCCGTTTACAGGCGCGATGCCCTTGAAAAATATATGCACTCCCATAAGTCGCTCTCTCTTCGCGACATGATAGGCAGCATCAACTCATACTACGTGGATGTTGACGACCTGCGCCGGTATGACGCGGATCTGCGGACTTTTACAAATATAAACAATCTTACCGAACTGGAAAAGATCAACAATCGCGGATGAGTGCATGTCGGGATATTTCGGAACCGAATGCCACGGGTCGTGGATTATCGATAAGGGATACGGATGGCTAAACAGATACGCATAATCTCGGTCGGCAAGATCAAGGAGAAGTATATCGCCGACGGCATTGCCGAGTATGCAAAGCGGCTCAATGCATTCGTCAACCTCGAGTTTTCCGAAGTTGCCGACGAGAGCATTCCCGACAATCTTACTCCGACCGCGGCTGAAAAGATAACGGGACGTGAAGCCGCAAGGATTCTGGCGCTCATAAACGACACGGACTGTGTATATCTTCTCGATCTGAAAGGCGAGACTCTTACTTCGGAGACTTTTGCCGCTAAGATAAAGGAGGAGGAACTGACGGGGCGAAGGACGGTCTTTGTCATCGGCGGAAGTCTGGGCGTCCACGAGAGTCTGATAAAGCGTGCGAATCACCGCATATGTCTCTCAAAGATGACATTTACGCATCAGATTGCCAGATTTATTCTGATTGAACAGATATATCGCGCGTATTCAATCAATAACGGCGGAAGATATCACCGCTGATATACTCGCGAAAATTCACTTAAAAATTAACGCAAAAATAACGCAAAATTAACGCAAAAATTGATGCAAAAGGAAAAGTAAAGGTATGTGAAAAAAGAACGCGGGAAGAAAGCCCGCGCTTTCATGTCGACACAGCCGTCAGTGTCCGCCCGGCATCGATTTGCTTCCCGAAGCGTCCCTTGAGTATGCGCCGAACTCCCTGCTCTTCTCTATGATGCCGCCCGCAAATACCGGACCGTCCCTGCACACTCTGAGTCCCTCGGGGTCAAGGCAGCAGGAACCGCAGATGCCGACGCCGCATTTCATATACCTCACAAGCGAGAACTGACCGCGGCTGACAAGATCAGTATTAGTATCCTCGGACTTCTCACGAAGCAGTCTCAGAACGCCCCGCATCATGATTTCGGGACCGCAGACGCAGATATTGTCATATGAGGACAGGTCGACCTCTCTCATGAGATCCGTAACAAAACCGTGATGACCTTTCGTGCCGTCATCGGTCGCAATCTTGAGCCCGGTTCCCTTTGAGAGCTCGTCTTCATAGAGAATCTCCGTTGCCGTGCGGCTTCCGAGAAGGAAGGTCGTGCATCTGCCGCTTTTAACAAGAGGTCTGAGCGGTGCCGCACCCACTCCGCCGGCAATCGCGAGCACTTTACCGCTGTTTCCGATTGAAAACCCGTTGCCCAGCGGCGCTTTTATGCCGATTTTATCGCCGGCTTTGAGCTTAAAGAGCGCCTCCGTGGCTTCGCCGACCTTCTGCACCGTAATCGCGTTTGCCGCCGAAAGCCCCATCTGAATCTCGTCGACGCCCGGCACCCAGACCATGCAGAACTGTCCTGCCTTAAATTCAAAATTCCGGTCAAACTCAAAGGTCTTTATCGACGGCGTCTCATCGATGACCTTTGTTATCCTTACAATCTCCGACGGAATCGCTTTCAGACCGCCGTTTAAATCAGCATTCATGTGCGCACCCTATAATATCCTCCGCTTTCACGGTATCGTCGCGTTCGCCCGCATTCGCGTAGAGCCCGGCGGCAATCTCTTTGAATATATTGACTCCCGCGGGACCCAAAACGCCGCTTCCGATCTCAACGGCGGATGCTCCCGCCATCATCATCTCAACGACGTTATCCGCGGTCATCACGCCGCCGCATCCGATAATCGGTATATTTACCGCATCGTAGAGATCCCAGACACAGCGGACGGCAATCGGAAAGACCGCGGGACCTGAAAGACCGCCCGTTCCGTTTCCGAGCATGGGTCTTTTAAGTTCGGTTGAGATTCGCATTGCCTTCACGGTATTGATGGCGACGACTGCCGATGCCCCCGCTCTCTCCGCCGAGATTGCCGAAGCCGTAATGTCGGTCACGTTCGGCGTCAGCTTCACCCAGACGGGCAGACCGCCGGCGGCTTTTACCGCCGCTTTCGTGCAGTCGTAGACAAGGTCGGGATTGCAGCCAATCTGCGCTCCGTAACCTTCGGCATGCGGGCACGAGACATTCAGTTCAAAGCCGCGGACTTTACCCGTGAACCATGACGCAACCGTTGAGAACTCCTCGGGGTTGCCGCCGAAAATGCTTGCGATAACCGGCTTTGAGGGTAAATCGTCGATGGCGTCAAGTTCGGATATGAAGTTTGACGAGGGGTTGGGAAGACCCATGGCGTTCATGACGGCGCCGTCGAGGACGCATACCGTAGGTCCGTGATGACCCGTCTTGGGCGCGGGACCAATCGATTTGGTAACAACCCCGCCTGCGCCGAGGTTTAATATGCGGTTGAGCGAAGCCCCCGTTGTTCCCAGTATGCCTGCGGCAAGAATCATGTGATTCCTCAGTTCAATGCCGCCGGCGGTAACTCTGTCGGTTTTTTCTATAGTAACCATGAAGCACCCTGTGATACTTATCTATTGTATTTTTTGTATTATCTAACTGCTGTAACTTACCGGACACTGCAGCTTACCGGACATTGCAACTTAGCGGACTGCCGCTCTTATGATCCTGCCGAACCGATATGAGTATTATATTTCATATCACGACAAACTCATTACTATTATGAGCCGCCTCACAATATACGGAATGGGTAAAATCGGCGGAGAAGTCTCCTGTCTTGCGGCGGTACGCGGACTGGTCGATGAAATCGTCATTGCCGATGCCATACCCTCATTTCTTAACGCACAATATCTTGATCTGATACATACCGGAATCGACGTGAATATAACAACGGATCTGAGCGAAATGGGTGAATCGGACATCACACTCTTCGCCGCGGGTTTTGCGCGGACGCCGCAGGTGAAGACGCGTGCCGATCTCTTAAACCTCAACCTGCCGATTGTCCGCGAATTCTGCTCGCGGATAAAGAGTTCGGGATTTGACGGCACGGTAATTACGGTCACCAACCCCATGGACGCGCTGAACTTCTGCATACAAAAGGAATCGGGACTGCCGCGGAGCAGGTGTCTGGGTTTCGGCGGTCAGCTCGACCTCGCACGCATGAAGATATTCCTTAAGGAACGCGGGCTTCCTTACGACGGCGCATGGATAATGGGCGAGCACGGCGAGTTTCAGGTGCCGCTCTTCTCCGGCATATCGGGAAGCAACGGCGGAAAAGACTTCCCCGCCGCTCTGCGTGACGAGATTCAGGCGCAGATGCGCGGTGCGAGCATGCCGGTAATTCAGGGCAAGGGCGGAACGGTCTTCGGACCGGCATACCACATCTCAAATCTCATCGATGCGGTTATCCGCGACAAAAGAGAGATTATCCCCTGCTCCTGCGTGCTTGACGGCGAATTCGGGCTGAGCGGGCTTTCGATATGCGTGCCCGCAAGAATCGGAAAGTCGGGCGTTGAGGAGATTGTCGAGCGCCCTCTGGACGAATGGGAGAGCGAAAGATTTGCGGGCGCGGTAAAACATCTGAAAGAACTATGCGGGAAGGCTCAATGAAAGAGAGCATTCCGGCAGACTCCGCAGCCGCCCCGGTCACCGCCGCCACATCCGCCGCTGTGCCCGCCGATTCCGACGGCAGACACTGCATTGCCGTAAATCAGGTCGAATACTCTAACACCCCCGACGGAACCGTAATTCACATATTCGGGCGCGACGAGTCAAAAGCGGCAAGTGAGATCGCAGTCACGGGATTTCGACCGTATTTCTACGTTCTGCGCCGCGATTTTGAGTTATACGGCATACCCGCCGAATGCGAAGCCGACATGCGGAACGTGTATAAGTCCATACGCGGCGAAGACCTTGTAAGAATCTACACCCAAAAACCCGGCGATGTGGCGACAATCCGTGAAAAATATCATCATTTCGAGGCTGATATCCCGTTTGCGACACGCTTTGTCATTGACTCGGGAATCACGGGCGGCGTCAGCGTCCCCAAAGGAAAAAATACCGTTGATTTCTCGGAGATTGCGCCCTGCAGCGTCAACGCACCCGCCAGAATCTGTTTCATGGATATCGAGTGCGAGGACTGCAACGGTTTCCCCAACGCCGAAAGCGAACGAATCAACTGCATAACGGCGTGGGACTCCTTCGACGACCGCTACACCGTCTTTTACTGGCATCCCGACGCCAAAAGCGAAAAATACAGTGGAGAACTGATAAAGGAGACCGAAGGGCTTCTTGAGGAATCGGGCAGCGTTGCAGCGGGAAGATGCACGATAAAGGTCTTTAAGAGCGAAACCCTTCTCCTGCGCGGACTTGCCGATTACGTCGCCGAAAAAGACCCCGATGTCCTCTCGGGCTGGAACTTTGTCGACTTCGATATCCCCTACATCTTAAAGCGCATGGAGATGCTCAACATCCCCGCGGACTCGCTCTCGCGGCTTCCGGGCGCGGGCGCCAGAAACCCCGCACGCGGCAGATCGGTCTTCGATCTCCTTACGGCATACAAGAAGATACAGGGCTCAAGGAAGGAGTCATACCGCCTCGATGCCGTTGCCGAAGACGAACTCGGCGAGGGCAAGGTCAGATACACGGGCACAATCTGCGACCTGTGGCACGAAAGCCCCGCAAAACTCATTGAATACAATATTAAGGACGTCGAGCTCTGCGTCGGCATCAACCGAAAGAACAATATCATAGAGTTCTACCGCGAAATCGCCCGATATGTCGGCTGCCCCCTTGATCGGACGCTTAATTCCTCGAATGTCATAGATATCTTCGTCCTCAGGAAAGCTTTCGGGCGATACGTCCTCCCCTCGAAGGGTTTTGCCGATGCCGAAGAGTTCGAGGGCGCAACCGTCTTCGATCCGTCTCTGGGCATCAAAGAGAACGTCGTTGTCCTCGACCTGAAGTCCCTCTATCCGATGTGCATGATGACCATAAATGCGTCGCCGGAGACAAAGAGCCGCGACGGAGAACTCCGCGCCCCAAACGGCATCCGATTTAAGAAGGAGCCGGACGGACTTACGAGGAGTATTATAAGCGACCTTCTCAAGGAGCGCGACGAGAAGAAGGCTTTGCGCAACACCTTTGAATACGGTTCGTACGAGTACGAACTGTATGATATTCAGCAGAATGTGCTCAAGGTCATCATGAACACATACTATGGCGTCAGCGGTTATGCAAGATTCAGGCTCTACGACCGCGAAATCGGCTCTGCGGTCACCTCGGTCGGGCGCGCAATCATTGACCACACCAAGCGCGTCATCGAAGGGCTGGGATACACGGTCATCTACGGCGATACGGATTCGTGCATGATTCAGCTTGCCGAAAACGGCACGACACTCACTCTCGAAGAGACGATAAGCAAGGCGCGGGCAATAGAGAAGATTCTCAACGAGTCCTATTCGGGATTTGCGAAAGAGACCCTCGGCGCCGATTTCCACTACTTCTCGATAAAGTTCGAAAAGATTTACCGCCGCTTCTTCCAGGCGGGCAAGAAGAAGCGCTACGGCGGTCTTCTGGTCTGGAAAGAGGGGCAGGAAGTCGAGAAGATTGACATCACGGGCTTTGAGATAAAACGAAGCGACTCTCCGCACATTACTAAAGAGGTGCAGCACACCGTAATCGGAATGATCCTCAAAGGCGCGGGCAGGCAGGAACTGAAGGAGTATCTCTCCGGCGTCATAAAAACCTACAGAAAGGGCGGCTACAGCCTTGAGGACATAGGTATCCCGGGCGGCATCGGAAAGGAGCTTACTTCCTACGGCAATCAGGACGCCCACGTCCGCGGCGCTCTGTATTCCAACACCTATCTGGGCACGGATTTCAAGCGCGGCAGTAAACCCAAGCGCGTCTATATCAAGTCCGTTACCGGCAAATACCCGCAGACCGACGTTCTTGACTTCGAGTATGCCGATCAGGTGCCCCCCGAGTTCGTCATAGACCTCGAGACAATGCTTGACAAGAGCATAAAACAGCCGATATCGAGGATTATTGAGGCAATCGGCATGACATGGAATGACGTCGATCCCTCAAGGACGACACTCTTCGATTTCGGAATGTAAATCCGAACGGATATGACCGATGTGATGAATGTGACTAATATGACGAATATGACGAATCCTGCGGAAAGGACGGGAATGACGTAAATGGCTGATGAAGTGATTCGCAGCGTGTCTTACGACGGTTCTGCCGATGCGGATTTCTCGATTCGCGGCTGGATGGAACATGACGGCGCCATACTCTCAAACGATGAGATAAAAGCACTCTTCGTCGCCGCCGGCAGCGGAAGCACGGATGCGCTCACAAAGATTTGTGAATGCGGCGGCGAATTCCTTGTTCACTGCGGCGACATACATGCGCGTGATCTCATGGGGCTTATGCAGAGCGACACCGTTCCTCCGGCGCGGATCGTCAGATATTCACCCGATTCGGATGGGAGCGGCGCAGTTACCGAACTCGGCGTCATCAGCCCCCGCCTTGCGGATGATGATCAGAGCCTTGAAGAGGCAATCACCGCCGCGGTCGCGCTTCGCAGGCAGGGGAGCGTTGTCGCGTTTTCGGGCGGCGTTGACTCCGCGCTCCTTGCAAAACTTGCGAAATGCCCCTGTGTCACGGTCGGACTTGCGGGTTCCCACGACCTCATGCACGCACGCGAAGTTGCCGAAGGCATGGGACTTCAAGACGTAAACTTTATTGAAATTCCGCGTGAAGATGTTAAAAAAGCACTTCGTGCAGTCATTCCCCTTATACCGGTAAAAACGCCGGTTGAGGTCTCGATTGCCGCAACAATGTATTTCGTGACCAAGTGGGCGGGCGAGAACGGTTACAGAAGAGTGATTGCGGGGCAGGGTGCCGACGAGCTCTTCGGCGGTTACGCACGTTATCGTGACTGCGAGTCCGTTGAAGAAACCTTAAATAAGGACTTTAACGGTCTTTACATGCAGATACGGCGCGATCAGAGCGTTGCCGCGACCAACGGCGTTTACATATCCTGCCCCTATCTCGACAGCCGCGTTCTGCGCGCTTCACGCAACATCGACCCGTCCGAAGTGGTCAGGGAGGGTATTACCAAATATCCTCTGCGCAGGGTCGCATCTCATCATATGGATGACGGATTTGCATTTTACGGCAAGAAAGCCATGCAGTACGGCAGCGGCATCATGAAAGAAATACAGAAACTTGCACGGGAAAACGGTTATAAAAACTCGGTGCAACGGTACATAGATTACTTAATTTGAGGTTATTATAAGAATGGTCTCTGAAGATGAAGTTGAATCAATAGCAAAACTTGCTGATATCACAATCGAAAAGGAAAAACTGGCAGGATTCACGAGCCGGTTCAACGATATTCTGGAATATTTCGACATACTCGATCAGGTCGCGCAGGACGGGACGACAAAGGACGACCTGTATAATGTCTTCCGCGAGGATGAGGTAATGCCCTCGCTCACGCAGGAAGAGGCTCTCGTCAACTCCGGCGAGACCGAAGAAGGCTACATAAAGTCGCCGAAGGTGATGTAATGCAGTATCGGTTTGACGCAAAAGACGAGAACAATGCGTTCATAACGCTTGTCAGGGATGCGGAATACAAAGAGGGCGGCGTGTTAAGCGGCATCCCCGTCGCCGTCAAGGACAATATCTCGACAAAGGGCATTCAGACCACCTGCGGATCAAAGATCCTCGAAGGCTATATCCCGCCGTATGATGCGCATGCCGTCGCCATGATAAAGGAGGCGGGTGCGGTCATAGTCGGCAAGACCAATATGGATGAGTTCGGTATGGGAACGACGACCGAGAACTCCGCGTATTTCCCGACAACAAACCCCTGCGATAAGACCTGCGTTCCGGGCGGCTCCTCGGGAGGAAGCGCCGCGGCGATTGCGTCGGGCATGGTTCCCATGGCTTTAGGCAGCGATACCGGCGGCTCAATCAGGTGTCCCGCGGCATTCTGCGGCATTGTCGGTCTTAAACCCACATACGGACGTGTCTCAAGGTTCGGACTCATCGCATACTCCAACTCGCTCGAACAGATAGGTCCGATGGCAAAGAACGTGACCGACGTCTCAAAACTCATGGAAGTAATCTCAAAGCCCGATATCTATGATTCAACGGCATATAACAGACCGTATGTGCACACCCCGAGCGCGCAGATAAAAGGAAAGAAGATCGCCGTCCCGAAGGAATACTTCGGCGAAGGCGTCGACGAAAAGGTTGCCGACTGCGTCCGCGGCGCAATCTCAAAGCTCGAAGAGATGGGCGCGCAGATAATCGACTGCTCGATTCCGAGCATGAAATATGCACTTGCGGCTTACTACGTGACATGCACGAGCGAGGCCTCCTCAAACCTCTCCAGATTCGACGGCGTGAGGTTCGGACCCAAGGTCGAGATGAAGAGAAGCTGGCATGACGAATACCGTGACTACCGCGGCGAGAGGTTCGGCGAAGAGGTTCAGAGAAGAATCCTTCTCGGAACATTTGCCTTGAGCGCGGGCTACTACGGAAAATACTACGCAAAGGCGCAGGTGGCGCGTTCCAACATAAGAAACGATTTCCTGCGTGTCCTTAAAGATGCCGACCTGATTGCGGGTCCGACAATGCCCAACACCGCGTTTAAGCTGGGAGAGAAATGCTCCGACCCGCTTGAGATGTATCTTGCCGATATTCTCACCGTCCCCGCAAACCTCGCGGGAGTTCCCGCAATCTCGGTGCCGTGCGGCAAAGTCGGCGGAATGCCCGTGGGACTTCAGATAATCGGCAGACACTTCGATGAAGAGGGTGTCGTCGATGCGGCATATGCCTATGAACAGGAGGTAAACTGAAATGTCCGATTCAATGTCAGGCTGCGGATGCGGATGCGGCGACGGTAAAGGATGCGCGGGCGGCGCGGGAATCGGTGCGGGAAAGAACGCACAGCAGGCGCCGGCGGCAAAACCGTCCGAAAAGGACGTAAAAGACCTTAAGGTCATCATCGGTCTTGAGATTCACTGTCAGCTGAACACAAAGACAAAGCTCTTCTGCGGATGCTCTGCCGACTTCCGCGACGACGCTCCCAACACCCACGTCTGCCCCATATGTCTGGGACTTCCGGGCGCACTTCCAAAGCTCAACAAGCAGGCGGTAATATATGCGCTCAAGGTCGCAAAAGCCCTCAACCTTGAGATCTCCGAGGTATCAGAGTTCTCGAGAAAGAACTACTTCTACCCCGACCTGCCCAAAGGCTATCAGATCAGTCAGTACGACAAACCCATAGCCCTTCGCGGAAAGATGACGGTCGACGATGACGAAGGTCACGAGAAGGTCATCAGAATCACGAGAATACACCTCGAGGAAGACCCGGGAAGGCTGGTTCACAAGATCTCGCGCGACCGTGCGGGCTATACCCTTGTCGACTACAACCGTTCCTCAATCCCGCTCATCGAGATTGTCACCGAACCCGACCTTTCGTCACCGAAGGAAGCCAGGCGCTTCCTCAACAAGCTTCGCGCAACTCTCGAATATCTGGATGTCTTCGACGGCGAAAAAGAGGGTTCAATCCGTGTCGACGCAAACATCTCCCTCGAAGGTCACAACCGTGTCGAGTGTAAGAACATCTCCTCCTACAAAGGCGTGGAAAAAGCGCTCACCTTCGAGATAACGAGGCAGAGAAACCTCATCCGCAGAGGTCAGGAGATTGTTCAGGAGACACGCCACTTCCTCGAAGGTCGCGGCATCACGACAGGCTCAAGGAGCTAGGAGGACGAGAACGACTACCGCTACTTCCCCGAACCCGAATTAAAGCCGCTTCGCGTAAAGGAATGGGCTGAGAAGATTGAGCTTCCCGAACTGCCGGATGCCAAGCGCGAGAGGTTCATGAGCCAGTACGGAGTCTCGGTCAACCACGCCAAGACCCTTGTCGGCGATATTAAGGTTGCCGACTTCTACGAAGGCATTCTTAAGAACGGCGCCATCTCAAAGGAGACCGAACTTGCGGCGACATGGGTCTGCGATACCCTTCTCGGAGAGCTGTATTACCGCAACATGAAGATTGACGCCGTGCCTCAGGACTGCTTTGCCGACCTGATTGCGCTTTTAAAGGACAAAAAGGTCACGGACAAGGTCGCCGTCGATGTCCTGCGCGCAATGCTCGACGACATTCACGAGGGCAGGAAATGCGCAATGCCCTCAGAGACCGTCGAGAAATCGGGACTCGGCAAGGGAAGCGACGACGAGTTTACCGGGATAATCAAGAAGGTTGTCGCCGCAAACCCGCAGGCTGTTGCCGATTACCACAGCGGCAAAGGAAATGCGATAAACTTCATAGTCGGTCAGATAATGAAGGAGACCAAGGGCAGAGCCGACCCCAAGAGTCTCAATAAACTCATAGTCGATTACATTGCCTCGATGGAGTGAGGGAGTGAGGGAAAGATGCACCTGATTATAGCCGAGAAGAACATAGTTGCCCAGAGAATTGCCGGTCTGCTCTCCGACGGCGGCAAGGTTACCGCCGAAAAAGACGGCGGTGTCAGCATATATCATTTCGGTGACTCGGTAGCCATGGGTCTGAAAGGTCACGTTGTCGAGATAGACTTCGAGGAAGGATATACGAACTGGCGAAGTGAGGTGCACACCCCGAGAACTCTTATTGACGCGGGTATCGTCAAGAAAGCCACGGAAAAGAAGATAGTCGCGCTGATAAAGAAGTTCGCCAAAAAAGCCGACCTTGTCACAATAGCGACGGATTATGACCGTGAAGGAGAGCTTATCGGCAAGGAAGCCTATGAGATTGTCAGAAGCGCAAACAAAGACGT
>JAFZMT010000035.1 GCA_017553245.1 Methanomicrobium sp. | reverse complement strand
TCAAGGGCACGCCGGTCTTTTTCGCAGCCGAATGTGGGGACGAGGACTACGCGGTTGCCGATATAGAAGTTGGTGTAGCTTGCGGGAAGGGGGTATTCGTCATCGATTTTATCGGGCATGGGGATTGTGACGATTTTGAGCGGGTTGCCGTCGGCATCGGTTGCGGCTTTGAGTATTTCGAGGTTTTCTTTGAGGATTGAGCGGTTTTCGCAGTCGCGGTCTTCGTCTTCGACGGCGCAGATGACCGTATCGGCGTTTACGAAGCGGGCGATGTCGTCGATGTGTCCGTCGGTATCGTCGCCTTCTATGCCGCTGTTGAGCCAGATTACCTTTTCCGCTCCGAGGTATTCGGAGAGGTATTCTTCGATTTCGGGCTGCGTGAGCCGCGGGTTTCTGTTTTCGTTCAAGAGGCACTGCTTTGTGGTGAGGAGAAGTCCTCTGCCGTTTACGTCGATTGAGCCGCCTTCGAGGACGATATCGGCGGAGAATTTTCTGATGCCGTGCGTTTTGGCAATCCATGCGGGGGTGTTGTTGTCGATTCTGAGTTCGTCGTATTTGCCGCCCCATGCGTTGAATACCCAGTCGGTGAGGGCTAATGTGTCGGCATCGGCATCATCGTTATCTGCGCCGGAATCGCGTATGACAAAAATAGGTCCGTAGTCCCTGAACCAGACGTCGGCGTATCTGCGGATGTGAAAACTTACTTTTGTGAGGTCTGCGCCGGCATCCGCGAGCATTTCGGAGACGCGGGCTCGCATCTTTTCATCGAGGACGAGGAGCCGCACTTCTTCGCCGCCGCTGTTCGCGATTGCGGTTATGATCTCGATGTAGGATTTTTCGACGGCGTCAATGTCTTCGAAGGTCTCTTCGTCGTGGGGGAATGCCAGCCAGACGGCGTCGTGGGGTTCCCATTCGGAGGGCATGCGGTATCCGCATTTTTTCGGGGTTTCGGGCAGGTTTTTCGGTGAGGTGTGCCAGCCCTCGCTTAAGAAACGCTCGTCCTCTGAGTCCGTGATTGCATGATAGCGGTCGGGACGGCGGTTTTTCATGAAACCCCAGCCTGTTCTGATGTCGTCGTTTAAGTCGAAGTCGATATCGGCGAAGACGACGGCGGGCTCGTCTCCGGCATCGGCAGTGACGTTTCCGAAGGGGTCGCAGATGACGGATCCGCCGCGGAAGTCGAGTCCTTCTTCGACGCCGACGCGGTTGACAGCCGCTACCCAGACGCTGTTTGCGATGGCGTGACCGCGCTGGATAGTTCTCCACGCTTCCATCCAGTCGCCTTCGGCGGTCTCCTCCGATTCATATTCTCTTATTTTGCCCAGCGCCGTCGGATAATAGATTGCCTGTGCGCCTTTGAGGGCGGCGATTCGGGCGCTTTCGGGGAACCACTGGTCGTAGCAGATTAATACGGCAATTCGCCCGTAGGTTGTCTCGAAGACGGGGATTTCGCAGCCTTCGGCGAAGTAGTTCTTTTCGAAGTAATACGGGTCGTATGGGATGTGCATCTTGTGATACGGCGGAAATACGGTGCCGTCGGAGTTGATTACCGCCGCCGAGTTGTAATATGTGTATTTTGCGGCGCCCGCGGCGTCTTGTCCCGGATTAGCGCATTTCTCAAAGAACGGGACGATTATAACGGTGTGCTGCTCCTTTGCAAGCTTTGCGAATGCGGTTACCGTGTTGCCCGTGAGTTCTTCGGCGATGTCTTCGGGGCTTATCCTATCGTCAAAGTGCTCTTTCTGCGGGAAGTAGCGGTTCATGAAGAGTTCGGGGAGGCAGATTATCTTTGCGCCCGCGGACGTCGCTTCTTTTGTAAGTGAGAGGGCGTTGCGCAGGTTTTCTTCGGGGTTGCCCGTGACCCGCATCTGAATGAGTGCTGTTTTTACCATTGTTTTCGCCGCAGTTTGAGAAGATTAAAAATCGTTTTTTTCGGAGAGATTTATTTTCAGAGTTATTTTGTGAGAGCCATTATAATTCTTCTCAAAGATGAGGGGAGCGCATTGGCGTAAGTCGGGAGGGGACTGCCACGGATTGCGTTAAAGCAACAGTCGCATAAAGTTTCATGACAGTCCGGTTATGTGTTATAGCGTTAACAGCGTTAAAAGCGTAAACGTTTCCGTAAAAAGATCCGTCAAAAGATGCGGTATGATAACTCGAAAAATGTCAAAAAACGCGGGTTATATTGAGATCTGCCTGTTGTCAGGCAGATCGTGGTTGTTATGAACTGTTTTGTGTTTGGTGTTGTTTGAGGATCCCGACACGCGGGATAAGTGGTCAGTTTACCTTGTGCCGGATTGAATGATCATGCCCCTTGTGAAACCCTTTTCGTGATAACACACGAGTTTCTCTGTTTTAAACAGATACAATACACAATGTGTTTCATGTGTATTTAAATGTTGTGTGATTTTTTGAGTTGTTATGAGTGATTTGTGCGACTTAAAGTAATCAGTGCGCAGGTTTAATCCTGTTTCAATCCTGATTTGAGTTTGATTTTATGTTCGGATGTTATGCTTATAAGTTTGGAGTTGTTTTTGCGCCCAAGCATTTTGTGTGCCCCGCAATTTTGAGACTCGGTTTATTGCAGGCACGCCATGAATTTTGCATTGATATTTTGAACATGTTATGATGTTTGTTTGTCAATTAAAACCATACCCTACCCATTTCTTCAGTTCGGTAAAACCGTTAATTCTTATTCAATCCTCCTTTTCTTTCCTTACCCTAAAATCAACCTGAAAGTATATATTGCTTTTCTATTAATCCCGCAAAAAGTAAAATTTTATAATTTTACATTAGGGTATGATTCATGTAACATACTTTACAAAAAATTGACAAAATTGCAAATCATATATATAAATCTTGTGTACCTTGGTGTGATATTTTGACGGCTTTGAGCCTGCTGCGGTTTGTCCGCTGCGGTCTGTCCGCAGTCCGCAGTCCGCAGGTCTCGCCCGACTCGGGTGACTCATGATTATTTATCGGACGGCGGTTAATCTGTAATATACACATGCCGAACGTATACGATGCGGTTGTCGCGGGCGGGGGTCCCGCGGGGCTTATCTGCGCCGAAATCGCCTCCGGCGGCGGTAAAAACCGTGTGCTTGTCCTTGAGAAGAAGAGCGGATGCGGTCGAAAACTTCTCATTACGGGGCAGTCGCAGTGCAATCTGACTCATGACGGCGATATACGGGATTTTTTCGGGCACTACGGCGGCAACGGGCAGTTTCTGAAGGCGGCGCTGATGAGTTTTTCAAACCGCGATCTGCTTGCGGCGTTTGCGGATTGCGGGCTTATGACCGAGACGGATAAGAACGGCAAGGTATTTCCCGTGAGCAGAAAAGCCGCGGATGTGCTGGACGTTCTTGTAAAAAGGGCTGAAGCGTGCGGCGTTATTATCAAATGCGGCGAGCCCGTGAGGTCGGTGAGGGTTGTCTGCGGCGACGCGGAGGGCGGCGGGGACGGGGGGCTTTTTGAGATTGTGACGGATTTCGGGCGCTATCTTTCGAAGAATTTTGTTGTCGCCTGCGGCGGCATTACCTATCCGGCGACGGGCTCGGACGGGGACGGTTATGCGATTGCGAAGTCGCTGGGGCATACGGTTACGCCCGTTTCACCGGCATTATGCGGTTTTGTCATCGGCGATTATCCGTTTGCGGATCTATCGGGGATTTCGTTTCCGAACGCTAAGATTTCCCTGTATCACGGGAATAAGAAGGCTCACGAGGGTGCGGGCGACATCCTCTTTACGCATAAGGGGGTGTCGGGTCCCGGGATTCTTCATATCTCAAGGTATGCGGCGGCGGGCGATTTCATCCGCGTTTCGTTCATTGAGGGCATGACGGCGGAGAAGTTTAGGGAGAGTCTGGTGCGGCTTGCGGCGGAGAATCCGAAGAAGCTTGTCAGATCGGTGCTTTTGGGCATCGGCGGTTGCTGCAAGGGCGGTCGTGACGGTGCGGTCGGCGGCGGGGGCGACGGTCATGAGGCGACCGTGATTCCCGAGCGTTTTGTCCGCAGGGCTATGGAGATTGCGGGGGCGGATGAGGAGGTTACCTGTGCGCATCTGACAAAAGAGCACAGAAACAGGCTTGCCGAGGCATTCTGCGACTGCAAACTTACAATCGAGTCCTTGGGCGGCATCAATGAGGCGATGGTCACCCGCGGCGGTGTCAGTCTGCGGGAGATAAACCCCAAGACCATGGAGTCAAAGCTCTGTAAGGGGCTTTATTTTGCGGGCGAAGTCATGGACATAGACGGCGATACGGGCGGATACAATCTTCAGGCGGCTTTCTCGACGGGACATGCCGCGGGCGCGGATATCGAAAAGAAACTTCATTCGGCGGGTTGAATGAGGTTGAATGCGGGCTGTGACAAAAAGGAAGTATAAAAAAATATTAGGATAATATAGTTATGTTAAATATCCGCCGGTTTTTGTCCGGCATCTTTCGGCTTAATGCCGCAAAATAATCAAAATAATCAGGGTTGCGCATGGAGATTGACTTGTTTTCGGTGATCACGGAATGGCTGCCGTATCTGCTCGGCGGCGTTGTCGTTACCGTCGGTCTTGTAGCTTCGGCTCTGATTATCGGCGCCTGTCTGGGGCTTCCCATGGCAATCGGTCAGGTCTACGGGAGCAGACCGGTTAAGTATGTCATCGGTCTCTATGTCTGGTTTTTTCGCGGTCTTCCCGTCCTCGTTCTGCTCTTTATGTTCTATTTCACGATATTTCCTCTGCTTGACCCGAATATCGATGCGTTCGTCGTGGGCGCGGTCGTTCTGGGGCTGAGAGGTGCGGCGTATCAGTCGCAGATCTTCAGGGGGGCTATCCAGTCGATAAGCGAGGGGCAGATGACGGCTGCCCGTTCCTTAGGGATGAGCCGTGTGATGGCGATTCGGACGATAATTATCCCGCAGGCTGTGCGTATCGCACTTCCCGGGTGGTCGAACGAGTATCCGAATATTCTGACCGATTCGGCAATCTGCTACGCTATCGGCGTTGCGGAGCTGCTTACGAGGACTTCGCAGATTGTGGCACAGACATATATTACGATGCCGATTTACCTTCTCTGTGCCCTGATGTTCATTCTGCTGAATTTAGCGGGAATGCGGGTTATCGCATATCTTGAGAAGAGGGTTGCCATCCCCGGATTTTCGGGCGGCAGCCATACGGGTATAGTGTGAGAGAGGCGCGTGATGCGTGTGAGGCATGTGAGTAATTTGAGGTGCTGAAATGTTTCGAATGGTGATATTATGAGTGAAAAGACGACCGATGACTACATTTTGCGTGTGGAGGATATCCACAAGACCTACGGCGATAAAGAGGTGCTGAAGGGTGTCTCGTTCAATGTCCGCAAGGGGGACACGATTGTCTTTATCGGACCGTCGGGGACGGGTAAGAGCACTCTTCTCAGGTGCATCAATCAGCTGACCGTGCCGGACAGCGGAAGGGTCTGGCTTCATGACGAGGAGGTTACGAACAGCGGCAGGAAGATTAACCGGTTCAGGCAGAAGATCGGGATGGTTTTTCAGAATTTCTACCTCTTCGATCATCTGACGGCGATAAAGAACGTCGAGATTGCGCTTTTGAAGGTCAAGGGGATGAGCCCCGAGGCGGCGCGTGAGAAGGCGCTCTGTGAGCTTCGGCAGGTGGGAATGGAGGAGTATGCCGACCATTATCCTGCGGAGCTTTCCGGCGGTCAGGCTCAGCGTGTCTCGATTGCAAGGGCGCTTGCAATGGAACCGGACGTTATTCTCTTCGACGAGCCTACTTCGGCGCTTGACCCGGAGCTTACCCGCGAGGTTCTCGAGGTCATGAAGAAGCTTGCCCTTGAGGGTATGACCATGCTTGTGGTTACTCACGAGATGGGCTTTGCAAGGTCGGTTGCGACCGAAATTGTCTTCATGGAGTCCGGCGTCATTCAGGAGACCGGGACGCCGGCGGAGGTCTTCGGCGAGGGCGGCGGGTTTGAGAGAATACGCAGTTTCATGGGTCAGATCGGTGATTTGAGCGGAGATTAAGATGAGTTTCGAAGCAGCCCCGTTTATCGATTTCTGTATTAATACACTCTTTCCGGCGCTTGCCGACGGTCTTCTGATAACCGTACTGCTGGTGCTGATTACGGCACCTTTCGGTCTGGCGTTCGGCGTCCTGCTTGCGGTCGGCAGAGTCTACGGCAAGAGTTACAGTCATTGGTTCTGCAGGCTGTTTGTGGGTTTTGTCAAGGGCTGCCCGCTTATGCTTCTTCTGTTTATTCTCTATTTCGGGCTTCCGACGATTCCCTATGTGGGGATTACTCTGGATGCGTTTACGGCGTCGGTTATCGGTTTTATCTGCTGTAACAGCGCCTACAACTCGGAATACGTCCGCGGCGCCATCCTCTCGGTGAAGGAGGGTCAGCTGGTTGCGGCAAGCGCTCTGGGGATGACGAAGAGGCAGGCGATTATGTATATTGTTCTTCCGCAGGCTCTCAGACGGGCAATCCCGGGGCTTTCAAACGAGTTTATCTATCTTATCAAGTATTCGTCGCTTGCCTACATGATTACGCTCGTTGAGCTTACGGGCGCGGGCAAGCTGGTTTTCTCGAAGTATTTCGAGCCGGGCGTTTTCTTTGTGGTCGGCATAGTGTATCTGGCGCTGATTACGGTTACGACGGTCGGCGCGAATGCTCTTGAGAAGAAGTATGCGGTGCCCGGTACTCAGAAGAGATAAGTCGGCAGATGAGATTAGTCGGCAGAAGATATGAGTCGGGATGACTTCGGAAATTTCCGAAAAGAAGTATTTTGTTTTCTGTTTTTTTTGATTTGTTTATTTTCAGCGTCTGGCGAGGTCGTATTTATTGACGAGTTCAGACCATTTCGGACTTGCTTTCAGGTTTTTCAGACCGGCGTTGAGCTTTGACAGGAGCTGTGCGTCATCTTTTCTTACGGCAATTCCGAACTTTTCGCCGGATTCGATTGTGCCGATGAAGTCGAGGTATTTGCCGTCGATGGATTCGATAACTACGGGCGTGTCGTAGATTGCGGCATCGATACGTGCGTATTCAAGGGCTTCGAGTGCCTGCGGGAAGGTGTCGTAGAGTATGAGTTTTTCGGGCGGCATCTTGCCGGAGTCAATCAGTTCCTTCTGAATCCATTCCGCGGTTGTGGTTCCTTTGGGAGCGCCTATCTTTGCCGAGCCGTTCATTATCTGGTCGATTGTGACGAGGGAGTTTTTCCTGACGGCGACGCCGTAGTTGGTTACCCAGTAGATGTCGGAGAATTTGACTAATGCCGAGCGTTCGGGCGTTATCGACATGCCGGAGTAGATCATGTCGATGTTGTTGTTTAAGAGTTCATTGATGATTCCTTCCCAGGGGACGACCTTGAATTCGATGTTAATGCCCTGGTCGTTTGCTATCCATTTTGCGCATTCGACGTCGAAGCCCTGCGGGTTTCCGTTTTCGTCAAGGAAGGTGTAGGGCGGGTAGTCAGTGTCGATTCCTATGATATATACGGCTTTTTCGGTGACCGGCGGCGTATTGACGCTTCCGGTGTCGGCGGCGGGAGCCGTGCCCGTGCATCCCGCAATTACAGCGGCAAATACTGCGATTGCGAGAACGAGTAATGGCAGGATCTGTTTATACATAGTTTACAGTCGGCGATTCAGATTATATAATTTATGAATATTGCAGACTGCCTATGCGGGATGAGCGGGGATTGGGGGGGATTCCGGCGGGGATTGCGGGTTATTTCAGGGGAATGTCGTGAATTGCGGGGTAATCGGATGATCTGTGTAATTTGTGTGAACTTTAAAAAAAGCAATTTATTTGGTTTTGGGTTTCGGTTATGTTTTCCTGTTTGTTTCCCGTTTTTCGGGTTGTTTTGTTATTTCTGCTTGTATCTGCCTGTCTGATTGTCTTACGCCGTGCTTTTATCCTATATCGTATTTCTTTATGAGTTCTTTCCAGTCGGGGCTTTCTTTGAGGTGTTTAAGACCGGCGTTGAGCTTGTTGAGGAGTTCGCGGTCTTCGTTCCTGACGGCGATACCGTATTTGTCGTCGGTCTCGATTGAGCCTATGTATTCTATGTTTCTGCTGTCCGTCGCTTCAATGAGTCCGGGGGTATCATAGATTACGGCTTCGATGTGCCCTTTTTCGAGTTCGTCGAGTGCGTCCTGGAAAGTGTTGTAGAGTTTGAATTTCTCCGGTTTCAAGGCACCTATGTCGACCAGATATCGCTGAATCCAGTCCGCAGCCGTGCTTTTTTCCTCCGTGCCCGTTATGACGGTGCCGCTGATGACATTCTCAAATTTGATCTTTGAGCCGCGTTTTATGACGACACCCTGGCTGACTGTCCAGTAGGGGTCGGAGAAGGCGATTATTTTGGCGCGTTCGGGCGTAATCGAGTAGCCGGAGCAGATTAAGTCAATCCTTTTGTCGAGGAGATCGGGCAGGATTCCGTACCAGTCACGGGCTTTGAAGCGTATGTCAAGTCCCTGATCGTTTGCTATCCATTTCATCAATTCCACATCGAATCCCTGCGGTTCACCTTTTTCGTCGAGGTAGGTGTAGGGCGGATAAGATTCGTCGATACCGACGATCCAGTATGTTCTGTCGGGGTCGGGGACGTCGTCGGGCGGCGTTCCCGTGCAGCCCGCAAACAGGGCGGCAAGCACGGCAACAGCTATGATTATCACAGGCAGAAGATACTTGTCCATGATATTTCCTTTGTAAATTATATGTATATAATTAACGGATATGGTTAACAGATTTGTTATGTCTGATTTGTAGCATTGTGTATGATTTATTTGCGAGTCTGTGTTACGTTGTCGCGGTTGCCGGAAGATTCGGGCTGATTTACGGTGTGATAAAAAAAGATATTTGGTTTTGGTATCGGTTTACTCAAGTTCGTATTTGGCTACGAGCTCAGCCCACTTGGGACTCTCTTTGAGGTGCTTGAGACCGGCGTTCATCTTTTCGAGGAGTTCTTTGTCTTCGTTTCTGATTTCGATACCGTATTCTTCGCCGGTGTCGATTGTGCCGAGTAATTCAAGGTCTTTGCGCTCGATGGACTTAATGACTACGGGTGTGTCGTACATTGCGGCATCGATACGTCCGTTTTCAAGGTCGGTGATTGCGAGCGGGAAGTTGTCGTATAATACGAGTTTGCTGCTGTCAAGGATTCCGGTGTCGACGAGGTTATCCTGTATCCAGTCGGCAGCGGTGCAGCCTCTCTGTGTGCCTATCTTTGCTTTGCCGTTCTTGATGTCGTCAATCGTGATGAATGAGCCTTTCTTTACGGCGACGCCCTGATTGACTATCCAGTATACATCCGAGAAGGTAACTTTTGCGGCACGCTCGGGTGTGATTGACATACCGGAGTAGACCATGTCAATCTTCTTTGCGAGAAGTGCGGGAATGATTCCGTCCCATGCGGTCGGCTGGAATTTTACTTCAAAGCCCTGGTCTTCGGCGATCCATTTCGCGGATTCCACATCGAATCCCTGCGCGTTTCCGTCTTTGTCGACGTAGGAGTAGGGCGGGTATTCTCCGTCGATACCGATGATATAGACGGTCTTCTCAACGACTGCCGCTGTGGGTGCGGCTGTGGGGCTGTCCGTGCCCGGTACCGCGGTAGGTGCCTGGGTTGCGGGCGCCGCAGGGGTCTGCGTTCCCGTGCATCCGGCAAATACGGCGGCTAATACCGCAAGTGCAAGAACTGCAACAGATAGTATTTTCACATCCATGCTTAGTTCATTGTTAAGTTGTGTATTAATACTTCTGAAAAAATGCCGCTTTCACGGTGTGAATGCTGCGGTCGGTGCGGCTGTCGCGGCTGCGGGGCTGTCGTGAGCGCGGCGGGGTTGGCACGGCGGGGGACGGGGTTG
>JAFZMT010000034.1 GCA_017553245.1 Methanomicrobium sp. | reverse complement strand
GGAGCGGCGCATACGGCGAGGCAATCTACGCCCTTGAGATAGTCCTCAAGAGAAATCCCGCGGATTTCGCCGCGTGGAACATGATGGGCTCGGCACTGCAGTTCATCGGCGAATACGAGCGTGCGACGGCATGCTATGACAATATTATCAGATATGCGCCGGACAACTCCGCGGCATGGTACCAGAGGGGAATGTGCCTTGCAAAACGCGGAATCTATAACGACGCTTTAAACAGCTTTTCTCATGTAATCAACGGACCTGCGGGGGCATCGGTCAACTGGATTAACAACAATATCGACTTAAGTCTCTTCGAGAAACAGCAGACGGATGCGACCAAGAAGATGAACCTCGACGTCACCGAAATTAGGATGATTGAGGTTCAGGGAGAGGCCCTCATGCATCTGGGCAACTTCGCCGACGCATACTCCTGCTTCTCAAAGATTACCGAGAGCCACCCCGACAACATGAATGCGTGGCGCAACTGTGCGGATGCCCTCTATAACCTCGGCGAATACGGCGGCGCAGTCGAGGCATACAATGTTCTTCTGAAACAATACCCCGAGGACACCCTTATTCTGGAGAAGAAGGGAATGGCACTCCTGCACCTCGGAAACGACGGGGAGGCAATCGAGATATTCAACGCCGTTCTGGAAAAAGACCCCTCAAACATAATCGCGCTTCACAACAGGACGGACGCACAGCTCAAACACGGCAGATTCGAGGAGGCACTCGCGGGTCTTACCGAGATTACGGAGCATATCCCCAACGATCAGGCTTCGCTCTCGCTCAAAGCCCAGATTCTCCTCGACAGCGGCAGGTATCCCGAAGCCCTTCAGGCGCTTGAGCCGATTATCTCGCAGGGCGGAAGCGATGTCAACGCATGGAGAAACTACATCACGATACTCGAGAAGAACGGCGATTACGCCGAGGCTGTCGCGGCTATCGAGAACCTTGAGAATGCGGGCATTGCCGACTCCTCACTGCTCTGTCAGAAGGCAAAACTGCTCAATTACACGGGCAATCTGAACGCCGCAGCCGACGCATACGCCGCCGCACTCCAGACCGATCCCGACCGCGAGGGCGTTGCCCTTGCCCTTGCCGAGAATCTGAAGATACTCGGAAGATACAACGAGGCGGCAAAAGCCTACGAACACCACGTGAGAGCCAACCGCGAGGACGGTCTGGCATGGAAGGAACTCGGTCTGGCAATGATGAAGATAGGCGAGACCGAGAAGGCAAAGAAGAGCCTTCGCAAAGCAAGGGAACTTCTGCCGGACGACGCCGGAATCGCGCTCATCAGAGCCGACATTCTCCTCAATGCCCGTGACTTCGACGAGGCGTGCACGGCTTATGAGGAGACTTTGGAGTTAATCCCCGACAGCGTCCCCGCGATGAGAGGGCATGCCCTTGCGCTTGCGGGCGCCGGAAGAAACAAGGAAGCTTCAGCCGAATTTGAGAAATACCTCGATAAGGAAGAGGACGACAATGACATGCGCATAGCATACGGCGCCGTCTGCGAAAAACTCGGCGAGTTCGAGCTTGCCATCGGTCACTACGCCGCAATACTCGAAGAGAAGGACGATCTCAACCTCTGGCTCAGACTCTTAGGCATACTGAAGATGATGGGCAGATACGAGGACTGCGCGGAAGGCTGCGAGGACCTTATCGGCAAGAAACCCGAATGTGCCGAGGCATACCGCATACTTGCCGAGGTTAAATACAGGCTCGGAGAGTTTAAGAAATCGGCGGAGAGCTACGAGAAAGCCCTCGAACTCGAGCCTTCAAACAAGGCGGGACGCCTTACCTATGCCGAGACGCTTCTCAAGGCGGGCAGATACAAGGAGGCTTTGCAGAACTTCGGAATTGCCCTTGACGGTTCGTCGGGCGAGGGTGACTGCGAGAGTTATTACCTCTGCGCCGTCGCACAGATGCACATGGGCGGCTACGAGAAGGCAATCAAGTTCATCGGCAAAGCGCTTGCCGACAATGACGAGATTCCGGGTGCGCTCCTCATGCGTGCGAACGCATACGAGCGCCTCGGTCAGTACGAGGATGCCCTTGAAGGCTACGAGAACGCAATCCGCGCCAGCAACAGGGACCCCGCTCTCTGGAATGCACGCGGAATGCTTCTCTTAAACCTCGGCAGATTTAACGACGCGGGTAAGTCCTTCGAACGTGCCATCGAATACGGCGCCGAGGATACGGCGTGCTGGTACGGTAAGGGCGTGGCACTGGACGAGATAGGCAAGTTCGACGCCGCTATCGAGGCATACGACCATGTTCTCTCCGAGCATCCGACGGATACGGCAATCCTTTACCGCAAGGGAACATGCCTTACAAAACTCGGACGCTATCAGGAAGCCGCGGAATGCTTCAACAAAGCCAACAAACGCGAGAAGAAAGAGAAAGAGCGTGAGAAGGAAGAGAAAGACATCGAGGATGACGAAGAGAACTATCTCGAGTAATCCCGCGACGGTGCAAATATGGTAATGGAGAACGAATACCGCGGGGCACTTCTGGGTGCGGCAATCGGCGATGCTCTAGGAATGCCCAACGAGACCATGCCCGCGTCCAGATGCCGCATAACCAAAGGCTACACGAAAGCGGCACGCAACCACCCCAACTCCGCTCTGTCCGCAGGCTCCTATACGGACGATACGCAGATTACGCTCATGCTCTGCGAGCTTTTCGTCAGCGGCAATTACTCCGCGAAGAATTATGCGGCGGGGCTTAAGAAACTGCACCTCGATAACAGTCTCAGATTCCCCGACGGGACGATTATCAGCGCATGCCGCCATATGGTGAAGGATGCGGACAAACCTTCGGGATGCAACTCGACGACAACGGGATGTATCCCCGTTGCGCTCGCCTTTGCCCTGACCTCGGGAGATATCGTCGATATGAGGGAGAAACTCATCGAAGCCTGCTCGGTTACGCATACGAATCCCGCGGCACACGCCGCCGCCGTCTCGTTTGCCACCCTGATTAAATCGGCGCTGAACGGCGATGACAAACCGCTCTACGAGGCGCAGAAGAACGCTTTCCTCGAGGACGAGAAACTCGGCATGAAGACCGGCGATGCAATCAGCCTCGCGGATGAAGGCGCAAGCCTTGAAACCGCAATATCATATCTCGGAAACGACGTAAGTGTCTATCAGACATTGCCGCTTGCCTACTACCTCATAGAGAGGTTCGGCGAAGAGGACAATTTCCTCAACATCGCGACCTCGGTCGGCGGAAATTCGGATACTGTCGGGTTTATCTGCGGGGCATGGATGGGGGCGACCTACGGCGCATCGGGACTTGACGACGACCTTCTGCTTGCCCTCGAAAACCGCGAGAGCATAGAGACGCTTATCGAGAGAATGTGGAGACGTTTCGGGCAGAAATAACAGATTTCCCCGCGCCCGATACATACTTCATAATTAAAAAGCATTAATTCACTTAAAAACTCTATACTATTTTATGGATATCGCAATTGTCGGAGCATCGGGATTCACGGGAGCAGACCTTGTGCGCCTTCTGCTTACGCATTCACAGGCGGAGGTGACCGCGGTCACATCACGAAAAGAAGAAGGAAAGAGTTTTACTTCAATTCATCCGAGTCTTACGGGATTTACGGATTTGAAGTTCACAAATCCCGACATCGGCAGACTTGATGCGGATTTTGCTTTTCTTGCCGTGCCTCACACTGCGGCAATGCCTTATGCGCAGGCTCTCAGAGAACGCGGGATTAAATGCGTGGATTTGAGCGCAGACTACAGGCTCCCAAAGGACGTCTACGAGGCGACCTACGGCGTCAAACATACCGCATACTTCAAAGCGCCATACGGTCTCTGCGAGCTGCACCGCGACGAGATTAAGGGTGCGGACTTCGTTGCCAACCCCGGATGCTTCCCCACGGGCGCAACCCTTGCCGCCGCTCCTCTGGCAAAACTTGCCGAAACGATAATTTATGACTCAAAGAGCGGCGTTACGGGCGCGGGAACGACGCCGACGGTGACAAACCAGTTCACCACGGTAAACGACAACTTCAATGCGTATAAGTGGACAAAGCACCGCCACCTTGCCGAGATGAAGCAGGAAGCGGCATTTTTGGGCTCGAAAGCGTCCTGCTACTTTACGCCGCATCTTCTTCCGATTAACCGCGGCATTCTCACGACCGCACATATCCTCCTGAAAGAAGAACTGAGTCAGGAAGAGGTCGAAAAGCTCTACCGCGAGAGGTATGAGAAGGAATACTTCATACGCCTCCAGAATCCGACAACGGCGGCAGTCCGCGGAAGCAACTTCTGCGACATAAAGACGGAGTGCGACGGCAGGAGAGTCGTTGCCGTATCGGCTATCGATAACCTTGTCAAAGGCGCAAGCGGACAGGCAATCCAGAACATGAACATCATGTGCGGATTTAAAGAGAATGACGGACTTCAGGTTGCGCCCTTAAACCCGTAATTTCCTTTGGTGAGAGTATGCAGATTAAGGATGTCATGACACCCAATCCCGTTACCGTGACGGTCGATGCCACAGTCAGCGATGTTGCGGGACTGCTTAAGAAGTATCGAATCGGCGGTCTGCCCGTAATGGACGGGGAGAGGGTATCGGGCATAGTTACCGAGACCGACATTCTCTCACTTCTCGACAGTTCCGATCAGGTCGATCTCCTCTGGCTTACGTCGCCGCTGGATGCGATAGAAGGCTCGGCTAAAGAGAAAACCGGTAACGCCGACCTCGATAAGATAAAAGAAGTCCTCGAAGAGATAGGCAACACGCCGGTAATCGACGTCATGTCGCAGGAAGTCGTCATGATTGAGGACGAGGCATCGGTTCAGGACGGCGCAAAGATGATGCATATCGAGGATATCGGACGCCTTCCCGTAATTAAGGACGACAGGATTGCGGGAATCGTCACGCGCCGCGACATTATCCGCGGCATAGGTCTGGGCGGCGTAAATACCGACTGAAGTGCGGGAATCGGTAAGCCGATAGCAAACTATACGGCGCAAAGATTATCGCTGAGGATTTATCATACAATTTTATCATAAAATACGAATACATTACGTTCGGACAAAACGTCGGAACAGAGTCAAAATACAGTCCAAACATAATCAAAAATTAACAGAGTCAAAAGGGTGTTTCAGATGAAGAACATATGTGCGGTTGAAGGCGTTTATGCAACGGGCATAAAGGAGGGCAAGTACGGTCTTGCTCTCATCAAAGCAAAGGGAACGGCGGCGGCGGTATTCACAAAGAACCGTCTCGTTGCCGCACCCGTTATTCTGATGAAGGAGAGGATGGAAAAAGGCGTCCTCGACGGCATCATAGTCAATTCGGGCAATGCGAATGTCTACACGGGAGAGCAGGGCATTAAGGATGCAAAGCGGATGTGCGAGATAGCCGCGGAGGCTTTCGGCACAACACCCGATAAGGTCGGCGTTGCCTCAACGGGCGTAATCGGGCGCTTCATGAAACTCGATATCATCGAGGATCAGTGCAAAAGGATTAAAGGCGACTTAAAGCACGACGATGCCGCCGAAGAAAAGGCGATGCGTGCGATAATGACGACCGATACCGTCCCCAAGAGCGCGATTGCAAGGCGCAAAAACTTCACGGTCGCCGGCATATGCAAGGGCAGCGGCATGATTGCGCCGAATATGGGCACAATGCTCTCTTTCATCTATACGGACGCCGAAGTAAGCGCCGCCGACCTTAAAAGAGCGCTTGTCCCCGCCGTCAACAGGAGCTTTAACATGGTTGTCGTCGACGGCGATACCTCGACGAACGACTGCTGTTTCGTGACGGCGACAGGTCTTAAGGGCAAATGCGACTTCGGGGAGTTTGCCGCCGCACTCGAAGAGGTCTGTGTTTCGCTTGCGAAACAGATCGCCGCCGACGGAGAAGGCGCATCCAAGAGGATTGAAGTCCGCGTTACGGGCGCAAAAAGCGAAAGCGATGCCGCAGTCGTTGCAAGGACAGTCATCGAGTCGCCGCTTGTCAAGACAGCAATATACGGCGAAGACCCGAACTGGGGCAGGCTCATTGCCGCCGCGGGACGTGCCGGCATTGAGTTTGACACGGACGCCGCCACGGTCTCGATTTCAAGCGAGGGGCGCGCAGATACGGTCGTTCTCGCAAGAAAGGGTGAGATTCTTGCCGACGATGTCATGCACCCCGATGCTCTTGCGGCTGCAAAGAAACTCATGGGCGGAAAGGTTGTCGTTGTCGATATCGACATCGCGTGCGGCAACGCCGAGGCTACGGCATGGGGCTGTGACCTCACGGAAAAATATGTGGAGATAAACGGGAAGTATACAACATGAAGAAAAGAGCGGATATTTTAATGGAAGCGCTGCCCTACATCCAGCGTTTCCACGGAAAGACGATAGTTGTGAAGGTCGGCGGTCACGCAATGGTCGACAAGAGCATCTTAAAGACGGTCATTCAGGACATTGTTCTCCTTCACTACGTCGGTCTGAGAGTCGTGGTTGTCCACGGCGGCGGTCCCGAGATCACCGAGAAGATGATTGCGATGGGCAAAGAGCCCAAGTTCGTCGGCGGTCTGCGTGTTACGGATACGGATACGCTTGAAATTGCACAGATGGTGCTGGTCGGCAAGATTAACAGCAATATCGTCTCGCTTATCGCAAAGCAGGGCGCAAAGGCGATAGGTCTTGCGGGTAACGACGCAAACCTCCTGCACGCAAAGAAGACCGGCATTAAGAAGGTCATCGTCGACAACAAAGAAGAGGAGGTCGACCTGGGATTCGTGGGCGACGTTACCTCGGTGGATCCGGACATACTCAATATTCTCCTCGATAACGGGTATATTCCCGTCATCTCCCCGATAGGCGTCGATTCGCGCTGCAGCGAGCTGAACATAAACGCGGATACGGCTGCCGGAGAGATCGCAATCGCTCTTAAGGCTTACAAGTTCGTGAATCTCTCGGATATCGACGGCATCATGAACGGCGACAGGACCGAGACCTATCACCGCCTTACGGTTGCGGAGTCCCGCCGCCTCATTGATGAGGGTGTCATAGTCGGCGGAATGATTCCGAAACTCGATGCCTGCCTTAAATGCATTGAGAACGGCGTTGAATTCGCACATATCGTCAACGGCAACAAGGATCACAATCTGCTGATTGAGCTGTTCACTGATGACGGTGTCGGCACCATGATAAAGAGAGACGATGCCGACATTGCCGCGGAATGAGTAAATAAGCAAATATAAAAATAAACAATTGACAATTAACAATTTTTCGTGGATGTGGAACTGATATGGTAGGATTTTTCAATTCCGCGGCTAAGAAGGCTGACGGCTCTTTCTATCAGGATGTCTTCTTCAAAAGTCCGGCGGGTCTGTGCATCCTCACTCATCCCGATTTTGAGATTAAACTCGTAAACGAGAGCTTTGCGAAGATTTTCGGAAAAACCAAGCGCGATATTACGGGTAAACTCTTTGTCTGCATCTGGGAGAAATGCCCCGAGCGCGATATTTTCTTCACGACTCTGCGAAAGGAGGGAGCCGTAAACGGCGTCGTATACGGCGGCGTCCTCTTCTCGGGAACCGTTCTGGATGAGGGCAACTACATCATAAGTGCCGTTCGGATTAAAAAAGAGTAATTTTCTGATTATTTTTACTATCGCTGTCAGTTATCGCGTCTCCAGCTCCGCCTGCCTCTTCTCGTTCATCCTTATGAGAATTTCGAATATCTCGCGTGTCATCTCGGGGTCGATTCCCGCCACCTTTGCCATGTCATAAGAGCGTTTCAGAACCTTCTCGCGCTGTATAGGGTCTACGGCAGAGCCGCCCTCTTCCCGTTTTGCGGCGGCTACCTTATCGGCGCATTCAAGCCTCTTCTTTATGAGTTTGATAATCTCGGTATCGATTCCCAGAATTTCGTTTCGTACTTCAAGCAGAGTCATTTTTCAAAATTAAGATTTAATGCATGATAATATCTTCTCTGACGGCGGCTGTTAAAGTGAAATAGATACGTTTCGATGCACGATGCATCGCACCATGCATACTGCCAACGCATTCGAGTAATGCATTCGGGAAATGCGGGTTGTCAATCAACAGTAATATGAGAGAAGAATATCAAATAATCTGTAATGATAAACGAAATCTTCTCGCGAATACCTAAAACCGAGAGAAATGACCTGATTATCGCTTGGGCAGGCATATCCATCGCATTTACTCTCGTGTTCATCCGCGCCGGCGTCACTCCCGATATATTCGCAATATTTTTTGGAATTTCGCTTATGACGGTCGGCGTCGGCTTTATGCTCCATGAACTTGCCCACAAGTTTACGGCAATAAAATTCGGTTACTGGGCGCAGTTTCGAAAAGACAATCAGATGCTTCTTGTCGCGGTTGCGGTCGCCGCCCTTGTCGGGGTTGTCTTTGCCGCACCGGGCGCCACAATGATTTACGGACAGCAGGGAAGAGAGATGCAGAAGAGGGAGAACGGATTAATCTCGGTTGCGGGACCGGTTACCAACCTCCTGCTCTGCATTGTCTTCTTCATCATAGTCGTAATCGCCTGTATGATGGGATTCGGCACTATCGCGGGCACGAACACGCTTAATTTCATTATCTATGAGATCGGTATCGTCGGTCTGAGCGTCAATGCCATGATTGCCTTCTTCAATATGCTCCCCGTGAGTGTGCTCGACGGCAGAAAAGTGCTGAGCTGGAATCCGGCGGTCTTCGTGGCAGTAATTCTCCTTGCATTCGCGATTCTTCTGGTCGCATACGATTACGGCGGCAGTCTTACGACGATTCTCAATGCCATACTCCGATAATCTTCTTTTTTTGAAATTTTTATTTTATTGGATTTTTAATTTTAATTGGAATCTTTAATTTTGATTTTGATATTTGCCGCAAATCAGGGACAACAGCGGCGCTTAAAAAGAGTTGTGAGATTGGAAGACAGTGCAGGAAATGACGAGAGTGTTAAGAAAGAAGAGAGTGTTGGTAATGAAAGGTATTATGCTTTCGGAGTTTGGATTACGCCTTAAATCTGTTGCCTTTGCCCTTGATTATGCCCATTATCTTCATCTCGGAGAGAACTTCGGCTATGAACTCGCGTCCCAGATCGAATACGAACTCGTCCGTGCCCGAGGAGACTTCAACGGATGAGGACCTGACGGTCTCATAAATCTCGTCAAGCGAGGTTTTTTCCTCATTCTTTATGCAGGCGAGGATATTCTTTGCGACCATGTTCTTCGCGATTATGTTCTCTTTCATCTTTGTATAGGATGCGGCGTCGATGTCGTAATCCGCGACCATCCTGTCGAGTTTATCGAAGTTGACGGCAAGGGAGAAGTCCGACGGCGTCGTTACATGATATTCGGCGCCAGAAACCACGTTAATCACGGTCTTTATCCCATGTGCCCTGCGGTTGTTCTGAGAATCGCCGCCCATGAAAAGATCCGACGGCATTGACATCAAAAGGTCTTTTACGGGCTTGTTGTTCTTCCGCAGAATCTTCTTCGGCTCTCCGCCCCCGGCGCCGGCGACATCCTCAATCATGTCGTTATCGTTTAGGACAAGCATGATTCTGAGCATGCGCGAGAAGAAATCGTCGCTCCCGTCCGGGACATCATCTGCGGTATCGCCGTCGCTCTCCTTCTTCATTATATCGAGGAAACGCTTTACTTCAGGGTCATCGGAGATGACCGCGCCGTCATCGCATTTATTCAGGAATCCTTCAAGATCGGCGATAACCGTGTCGATATCCGCGATTATCGAGGTGTATGTCTCGGTGATTTCCTCCGCGATTTCGCCGTCTTCGGATACGCTCTTGAGTTCATCCTCGAAATAGCCTTTCAGTTCGCAGATTTTTCCTTTGCAGTGCGCCTCGTTTACGAGGGTGTTTACCGTCTTCGTCTTTGTCCTGTAGCCTTCCGTGAGGAGCTGTTTCGTGAAATTCTCCGCATCCGACCTGTCGTAAAATACCAGAGTCTCTTCAAAGATCATATTATTCCTTCTCTGTCGGCATTAACTGCCTTAAATTACATATCATTTGGCACTGTAACTATAAAACCGACCGCCTTTATCCGACCGCATTTTTCGCACCTGCAATGAAAACGGGATTTGGGGCAGATACGCGCTTAAAAAAAGGATTTAGTGCATTATTTTCATTTGCCCTTTCAGATTAGGCAAATGCTCAGACATAGAAGATTTCCTCATCATCCTCATCTTTTACCCTTATGAAACCATGATTTGCCATCTCATAAAGAGCTTCTTCAAACGCATCAGTCTCAGGAGCTATGAATGTTACCTTGTCCGTTCCCAGAAAACCAGTCATAGATGCAGAAAGTTGATCTAGCAGATAATCAAAGATCTCATCCAATGTTTTCTCCCCTTCTTGTTTCAAGATACGAATAATGGTATCTGCAAGATTTTTCTTCGCGATCATAT
>JAFZMT010000033.1 GCA_017553245.1 Methanomicrobium sp. | reverse complement strand
ATCGACGCCCCGAATTTCAGAAGGAGCCTTTCATGCCTCTGTGAAACCAATCGACGTGATCAGTTATTGGGTCTCATCTGCACCTTGTAGCCCTGAGGCGTGGTCAGAACGTTTGAAGATGAGAGAGTGTATTTATCGCCGGTGAGCAAAGTAATAACACGATCCGATCCGCTCTTCTCAAAGAATCCTGTGACTCCTGTCTTCATATTGAGTGATTTCAGCAGGAGACCGTCCTTGAGCATGACCGTACCGGCACTTCCGTCTTCAACTTCATCGAACTTGATCTTATAGACTATGGTCTCGCCGTTCGCATTGTAGGTGCCGACAAGGTCATATCCGACACCTGCGTCCAACGCATCCTCATCCATGGAATTGGTCACAAGACCTGCACCTGCGGCAGGTCCGAGATCACTGCCGCTCAGACCGCTTGAAGAAAGTGCGGAGTTTACGTATTCTTTTTCCAGATCCCTTAAGCTGCCGGAACCGAGCATGGATTTGAGAGCTTCCGCTTCTTCGGGGCTTAACTCGCCGGAATTGAGGGCTTGCTTAATGACTTCATCCTCAAGACCCTTTAAGTTGCCGGAGCTGAGCATTGCGCTGACATACTGCTTTTCTTCGTCGGTTAACCCGTCGGAGTTGAGCATTTTTTCAAGAGTATCCTTTTCCATACCGTTTAAGTCGCGGCTGCCGCTGAAGCCCGAATCGGCAAAGGATGATCCAGAGCCTGTCGAGCCTGCACTTCCCGAACCGCCTGAGGAACTGCCGCTGCCGGAGCCTGAGGAACCCGAACTGCCCGAGCCGGAGTTGCCGGTGTTGCCGGAGTTGCCCGAACTGCCTGCGGCGGCTTTACCCGTATCGGAGCCTACACAGCCTGCCGATACGAAAAATGCACATGCAATGCATATTACCAATACAGCAAATATCTTAGAGTTCATGTTTTCTCTTTTACACGGACATATATATAGATATATCCTACCTGTCAAAATTGTTGCGGGATGCCGAATGAATGTGATGAACGGCATTTGATGAACGGGATTTTGCAGAGGATAAAATAAGGAAATAAACTAAATAATATCCTCAAAATAATCAACCCTGTCTCTTTTTTCGTCGCGGCATCTCTCAATTGCTCCGATTATCGTGTCAATGCTCACGGGGCGAAAACCCGTAAGTTCGCAGCTGACATTTATCGTGCGCCGTTTCATATTGATAAACGGATACCTGCACATGCGGGTATTGTGCGTATGACCGTGGATTACCCACCCGTCGAAGTCCTTCGGCGCAAACTTCGGGTTATGGACGCAGAAGAATCCGTAACCGCCGTATTCGAAGGTGTGGCTGTCAACGGCGCCGCTGATGTCGCGGTCGTGGTTGCCCGCGATAAAAGTGATTTTGCCGGCGAGTTCCTTCAGCAGATTTTCGGCGGTTTCGCGGTCGGCTTTATACGTAAGATCGCCGAGGAATATGACGCGATCGGCGTCTTTCACCGTCCCGTTCCAGTTCGATATCAGAACGCGGTTCATCTCTTCGATGTCGCGGTCGGCAAACGGGCGTGCCATGGTGCGTATTATTTCGGCGTTGCCGAGGTGCAGATCCGAGGTGAGCAGGATTCGGGATGAGGGGGAGGGAGTGTCTTTGGGGAAGGCGTCGACAACAGCATTTTCGCGTTTTTCTGTGGAATCTGCGGCATCAATCTCCCTGAATCTGCGGTATCGTGCATACTCATCCTTCTTTGAGTGCCGCGGATCAATCCCCTGCGGACTTTGAGCATCGGCAGTCAGATCAAAGGTCTTGTAGCGTCTGCCGTCGGCAAAAATCGTCAACTCCGTCAGATCGAATCTCCCGCAGAACTTTCGCGGCTTATATGCGGGCGTATTCCGTTTCCCCGCGAAAAACGGCAACTTAAGCAGAGCGAGCCTGACGCGGTCGGCAAACGAAAGAACTTCATCCGCGGCGGATAAAACCGACTCGACATCGCCGAAATTATCCGCGGTCGCAATCGGAATGCCGTTTTCCGCGGTCACGACTGAGTCCGCGAATTTTGAATCCCGTAATGCCGCGGCAAGCCTGCCAATCTTTTCTCCGGTCGCGGCATCGGGATTGGTGTTATAGAGCAGTTCGGTAGCGCCGCCGCGATTCCTCTTAAAAAGTCCGTTTACGAAGAATGTCAGATATCCCCAGCCGCAGATCTCCTTTGAGACAATGCGGGACAGCTCCTTGAGATCGTCGCGGGTAACGGCAATCCTGAAGAGTGCTGTCGGCTCTGCGGAAGCGCCGCGATACTTCAGATACGGCGCCGCATTCCTTATCTCATTATACCTGTTATTGATGAGATATTCATTAAAGCCCCATTCCGGGGCAATCAATGCCTCAATGCTCTCCGTCTTCTGCGCCATCAAAGCCCTTCGGTCAGTAGCGGTTCATGCTCTCGAGTTCGTCGCGGATTACGTTTCTGATATCCTCAAGATCAAAATCCTTCTTATTCGCCTTTTTCAGAAGTTTTTCCATGGTGCGTATGCCTTCGCTTACGCTGGAGCCGTAAGACAGCGCTATCGCCTCGGCATCTTCCTGAATACGGATTACTTTGGACATCTCTGATATCTCTGTAATATTATCGGTTCAAAAAAGATAGTTGTTTTCGGTCTGCCCGCCAGACCTTTAGACCTTTATCTTACACGTGCATATTTTGCGGACTTACTCACGCATGTAAGTCACGTTATACCTATCTTCCATGACCTTGCCGTCCGGCGACACATAGAACAGTTCCTGAACGGTATTGGACATAAACTGCGGATAATCGAGGTAATATATGTATTTGCCGTCTTCACCTATGCAGAGGAAATCCCATGTATCGGGATCGGACTGCGTCAGATTTCCTTCAAGATACCATGCATCCTTACCGGTGCCGTTCTCATACATCACATAGGTCAGATCATAGGAGTTATCGCCGGAGACATACTTGTTCACCGATTTCCATGTTCCGACTATGAGGTCTTCTTTCGCATCGGATTTCTTGTATCTGAGGTCGTATCCGTCGACAATCGTGTTTTTGTCATCGGCAAGAGTGAAAGTCTCGCTTGATTCTATTGTCGGGTAGACAACATCGAAGGTATTCAGTTTCCTGTTCGCGATTGTCCACGTAAACGGAACTGCGGCGGTAACCGTATTGTTCCAGTTGAGGTAGTAGTATGCCTTACCCGTGCCGTCGCCGTTGAACGAATATATAATATCGATGGGCTTGTCGTATTTGGCAATCTGAGCATTGGTCTGCCATGTTCCGACCATGCCCGAGTTCATAAGATCCCCGGAAACCCCGGTTGTCGGTGTCGGAAGTGTACTCGGATTATTGTTTCCGGTTCCCGTGCATCCCGCGGAAAGCAGAGCAAAGAGCAATACCGCCGCGGAAAGTGCTGAAATTGCTGTATGTGAACTTTTCATCTCATATAACTCGATTTACACATTATTTAATCTTGGGATATCTTCGGTTAAACGATGCGGATTCACGGCGGCGATGCGAACGGCAGCGTGACACAAACGGATTGATAAAAAACTGAAAAAACGGAAAATAAGATATGGGGGGGCAATTATCGGATATAATGACTTAATCAGTCTTATCTATAGGTCTTCGGTCGATGTTGATATGAAGCACCTTTGCGGGATCAAGACCGTTAAACGACGTTGACGAAGATATCGAATAAGCGCCGATATTTTCCGTATAGACAAGGTCGCCGATATTCAGATCGGGAAGTTCCGCCGAAAGCGTCAGGGTGTCGAACGCATCACAGGTCGGACCGAAAACCGAAGACAGCTTAGTATTCTCGGATTCCTTGAAAGAGAGAATCGGATAGTTGATATGATCGAAGATCAGCCCCGAATATGTTCCGTATATGCCGTCGTTGATGTAGTAACAGGTTTTGCCGTCGCGAACAGCCTTTCCTATCACTTTTGAGACCAGAACGCAGGCATTTGCCACAAGGAAACGTCCGGGTTCGGCAATGACAATGATGTCGGGCGGGAACAGACGTTTCAGTTCCTCGGTGAAGAGGACGGCAAGTGCACGTATTGAACGCACGGCATCGCTGTATTTTACGGGGAAACCGCCGCCGACATCCAGAATCCTCATTTTCTGACCCGTGCGTGCGTAGTATTCCTTGAGAATGCGCGAACATATCTCAAGAGCCACGATATAGTTCTCGAAGTTCACGCACTGGCTGCCGACATGGAAACTCAGACCTTCGACCTTCATGCCCATAACATAGGCTTCGGTGATGAGATTAGCCGCAATTCCCGGGTCGGCGCCGAACTTGGACGAAAGTTCGGAGAGCGAACCCGTATTGGGAACGCGGATTCTGAGGATAAGTCTCGCATGCGGCGAATGCGCCTTTATCTTCTTCAGTTCCTCGCCGTTGTCAAAAGTGACGAGCGGCGAGTACTTATCGAGCTCTTCAAGAAACTCCACGGGTTTTATTGTATTCGCGACGATTACATTATTCTTAATCCACTCAAGGCGCTCTTTCTCAGGCATTTCCTTAATATTCTCGTATACGAGATTGAACTCCTTAATAGAAGCCACGTCGAAGCTTGCGCCGGAATCAAAAAGAGTCTTGATTATTTCGGGATTCGGATTCGCTTTGACCGCGTAGTACGGCTGAACGTTGGGAAGCCGCGTCGTAAACTCAGCGTACTGTCGTTCTATCTGCTGATGATCGACTATAAACAGCGGAGTTCCGTGCTCTTCCGCAAGTTTATACAATAGTTCTTTATGTTCATCGCCGATATGATGAACACTGATTTTTCGGTTTGGATCAATCATAGGTCTGCCCCCAGTACCGATTTACCGGATTAATTGAGTTATAACTGAAATTCGGATGAAATACACAGATTTTGATATTATTACACAGATCTTTACAGATAATATTACGATTTTACGATAATATTACACAGATTTTT
>JAFZMT010000032.1 GCA_017553245.1 Methanomicrobium sp. | reverse complement strand
GTTGTCATGCACATAAAGGTTTTGCATGTCCGGGGGTTTGTATATCCGCGTGACGTGCCAAAAAAGGTAATGAAATTATATTCGGATTATTCGGTAAGTGATTTTCCGAGTTTCTCGGCTTCTTTGAGTTTATCGCCGCACTTTAAGACGGCATCCTTCTCCATCAGACCGTTTCCGCAGATAAGCCCCTTGCTCTCCCATCCGAAGAATCCCCCGACCGTCGTCAGATATTTGTTAATATTTTCCATATCCTCTTCGGGTCCGCCTCCGCAGGTAACCGCGACTGCCATCTTTTTGCCGCCGGAGATGCGCAGCGAGAAGTCGGGATTGAGCTTGGCGTAGAGTCTGTCTATGAAGGTGTATGCCGGAGCGTTCATGCGTCCGAAGTAGACGGGTGCGCCGAATACGAGGGCATCCGCGGCATCGATCTTCTTATAGAGGTCCTGCATGTCGTCTTTAATTGAGCAGGTGTCGTTCCCCGGCGCCTTACAGAATCCGCATCCTTTACAGTTTTTGACCTCAAGGTCGCAGAATCTGATGAGTTCGGTCTCCGCGCCCGCATCCTTTGCGCCCTTTAAAATGTGCTCGACAAGAGCCTGACTGTTTCCGTGTCTGTAGCTGAATGAAATACCTAATACTTTCATACTGAATAATGAGGTCGCGGAATAATAATATTTTTGGCATATCGAAAATTCACAGCCGAAATCGGGGCGAATACGCATCCGAAATCTGCGGGAACGGTCGGTAAAAACACGGCGGTATTCACGGACGGATTCACAACCGAAATCCCGCTTAGGCGGCTGACGCGGCATGCGTTTTTTTAACGGAAATGCGCATCGGATAAATCAAAATAAAATGCTTTATTTTCTATCTTTTAAAGTATTTCACCAAATAACGAAACTTTTTGTAGTCTCAGAACATATTTTAATATATTTCAGTTAACGTTCGAGGTGCATCCGAATTGAGTTTCCGCGACTGGCTAATTCCACAGGACAAAGTTTTTTTCGATCTGTTTGAAAAACACGCGGCAATCACGCATAAAGCCGCCCTTCATCTCTGTTCCATGATAGAGCATTTTGATGACGTCAAGAACATGTGTCATCTGATGAAGTCCTATGAACATGAGGGCGATGTGGTATCTCATGAGATATATCAGCTCCTGAACAAGAGTTTCGTGACGCCCATAGAGCCGGACGAGATATCGCGGCTTGCAGCCAGTATGGACGATGTTCTTGACGCAATCGACGATGCATCCCGAAAAATGTTCTTTTACGATATCGGCGTTACCGACAATTATATGCTCGAATCCGCAAAGATCATCATCCAGCAGACCGAGCAGATTGAAAAGGCAATTGCCGCAACAAGGGCGATTAATCAGCCGGAAGCCGTCGACGAATGCTGTATCGAGATAAACCGTCTCGAAAATCTTGCCGACGATGTCCTTGCCGTCTCTCTTCAGGAGCTTTTCAAGACCACGGATGCCATAAGAATCGTCAAGATGAAGGATGTCTATGAGACTCTTGAGGAAACGACCGACAGATGCGAAGACGTTGCGAATATTCTCGGAGACATCGCGATAAAGCACTCGTAAATCAGTAAACAAACCTGTAAACATCCCGTAAACAAACTTGTAAACACGTAACTCGTAAACACCTTAAAGAGACTCAAAAATGGATATGGTCATAATCGGGCTGGGTATCTTCCTTGCCCTAATGTTCAACTTTGTCAACGGTCTCAATGATGCTGCCAATTCCATTGCCGCGGTTATAGCAACGAGAGCGCTCTCGCCGATAAAGGCAATAGCGCTTGCGTCCGTATGCTGTCTTATAGGTCCGCTTCTCTTTACAACGGCGATTGCGGAGACAATCGGAGAGAATATCGTCAGTTCGTCGTTTCTGAGCATACATCTTATTTTCTCTGCGATGGTTGGCGCCGTTTTATGGGTTTATCTGGCTTCAAGGTTCGGCATTCCCGTCTCCAGCAGTCATGCCCTTGTCGGCGGTCTTGTTGGCGCCGGTTTTGCGGTCGGCGGTCTGGGAGCGATTATTTTCCCCGACATGCAGTCCGTGATTGTCCTCATCGTCTCGGTTATCATGGGCGGCTTTGTGACTGCGGGTGTAATGATAATTGCGGCGAGAATGCATAACGAGGACGGAACAAAATACATACCAATCTCTTTTCTTGCGGGCATTGCGTTTACGGTGCCGATTCTGATTTTTACGGGCGCAATCCGGATATCCGGTCTGTTTGCGGTCATAATCTTCATCGTCGTGTCCCCCATGCTGGGTATGATCTCGGCATTCCTCTTCGGAATTGTCATAATGAGGGTCTGCCGCAGGAAAAACCCGCAGATGCTTGATAAAAGATTCCGGTCGCTTCAGGTGGTCACCTGCGCATTTCAGGCAATCGGTCACGGCGCCAACGATGCGCAGAATGCGATGGGTATCATTACCGCAATGCTTCTGGCGGCGGGGATGATCTCTTCATTTCAGGTGCCGCTTTGGGTAATTCTTACGTCCTGTTTTGCGATTTCGCTTGGAACTTTCCTCGGCGGTCAGAAGGTTATCGATAAGATGGCAAACAAGATTACGAGAATCAGACCGTATCAGGGCGTTTCCGCAGCGGCGTCGGGAAGTATGGTGCTTTCGTTCATGACGGCGCTCGGTGTTCCCGTTTCCACCACACATGCAATCAGCGGCGCCATCATGGGTGCGGGACTGACAAGGGGCTATACGTCCGCGGTTCAGTGGACAAACGTGCGTGAGATTGTTGCGGCATGGTTCCTCACAATCCCCTGTGCCGCCGTTGTCTCGGGACTTGTTTATTTCGTATATTCTCTGATTATGCTGTGATTTCCGTTATTTTTTCTTATTGCCATTATCCGTATTTTTCTTGCCGGATTTCGCCCCGGTTTTATTTTTGAATTCTTTGCAGAGTCCTTTGAGTTTGCATTCGTCGCAGAGCGGTTTTCTGGCGTCGCAGACATTTCTGCCGTGTGAGATTAAAAGGAAGTTGATGAGTTCCCATTCGTCTTTGGGGACGAGTTTCATGAGGTCGCGTTCGATTACAACGGGATCGCTGCTTTCCGACATTCCGAGCCTTTGGGCGAGGCGTTTTACGTGAGTGTCGACCGCAATGCCGTCGTTGATGTTATAGGCATGGGAAAGAACGATATTTGCCGTTTTTCGACCGACACCCGGGAGTCTGGTCAGTTCTTCGATGGTTCTCGGAACTTCGGAGCCGAAATCGTCGCGGAGCATCTTCGAAGCCGCGATTATGTTCTTTGCTTTTGCGTGATAGAATCCCGTGCTCTTAATTATCTCCTCGACATCCTCCTGCTTTGCGTCCGCGAGAGCCTCGCAGGTCGGATATCTTGAGAAAAGGTGCGGTTTGACTCTGTTAACGTTGTTGTCGGTTGTCTGCGCCGAGAGAACGGTCATAATAAGGATCTGAAAAGGGTTGTCAAAATCGAGGAAATTGAGTTTTGTGTCTGGTTTAAGATAGGATTCTTTGAGAACGGCGAGAATTTCGGATAACGTTTTGCGGTTCAT
>JAFZMT010000031.1 GCA_017553245.1 Methanomicrobium sp. | reverse complement strand
TCCTTCGATGCCTGACCGATAAATTTGCGGGCGTCAACCCCCCTCTTTACGAGGTAATCGCAGAGTGCGAGGACGGTATCGCGGTAATTTGCGAAGATGATGATTCGGCTTTCGGGATACTCCTCAAGCTGTTCGCTGACCAGCTTAAAGGTTGTCTCAAACTTGGGAAGCAGTTCAAATTCCCACTCGTCGGTATCTTTCAGAAGCGAAATAAAGAGTGCGTCGCGGCATAACCTCTGACTTGCCTTTGTTCCCGACGGCGACATACCTTCGGCGCTGAGCTTATTGAGATAGGCTTTGAGGATCTCGCTGCCCTGCGACTCCGCAAGGGTCACGGCATGGCGAATCTTCATGATCTCGGCGTGGAGCGATGCCGCAAGATAGGCGTCGGTGTTCCTGTCGGCAATCATTCTCTGAATCTGGGCGTTGATGCCGTTTAACGCCGACATCGTAAGTTTATCTGCGCTAGGAACAATGTATCCGAGATCGCCGAGCGTCCTGAGGCGATCTTCGAGGAGTTTCTTTAAGAGGATTACCGCGTGCTCAAGCTCGGGCGGCAGGGTGATATTGACGTATTTTATCTCGCGCTCGTGAATGTAGGGTCTGACGTCGGCGTTCTCCTCCGTCCTTGTCTCGACGATTTTGACGGAGAGCGCATAACACACGTCCATGAGTTTCTCTTCTTTGCTCCCCGGCGATGCCGTCATTGCGAGAATCAGCGGATTTTTGCCGGTCTTCATGTATTCGTCGGCGATGAAGACATAGGCGTAGTTTCCGACGGCGCGGTGGCACTCATCGACTATGAGGAGGGACACGTCCTTTAGGCTGTATCTGCCGGAGATGATATCGTTTTTTATCACCTGCGGCGTCGCAAAGATTACCCTTGAGGACTTCCACATCTCCTTTCTCTCGTCCGTGGGAGTTTCGCCGGTGAAAAGGGCAAAGCCGCTGCCCATGGCTTCCCTGTCGCCGTCCGGCTCAATGAGCTTATCCGCAAACATCTTCAGATGCTGATCGACAAGCGGTTTTGTGGGCGCCATCATCAGAATCTTGCCCCCGCAGGCACGAAGGCGCATGGCGGCGACGAGGAGAGCAACGGCGGTCTTGCCGAGCCCCGTCGGCAGAACGACGAGAGTATTGTCCTCGATTGCATGGACGGCAATGGCTAACTGATACTTCCTCTCCTCAAGGCTCCCGGGTCTTATGAGCGGATGAGTGATGTATTTGACGCCGGTATTGACGCCGTTATTGTCACCGTTATCGTCGACCGCATCGGACTGCATTGTTACCATAAATTTCAACGTATACAGATAAGTTACTTTGCCGCGCGGTGCGTAAATGAAATCGCAACGAAATGAAATCAGACAAAATGAAATCTTGAGCAAACTAAAAAATGGCAATAATATTTTTTAAATTTGATTATATCGGTTTTTGAGACTCACGGATTCACGAATCACGGACTCACAGATTCTCAAAGGCGACTTTGCCGCGGATGAGCTTCCTTAAGGTCTCGGCAAGGTGATCCTTGGGAATACGAATCTGTTTCATCGAATCGCGTTCGCGGAGCGTGAC
>JAFZMT010000030.1 GCA_017553245.1 Methanomicrobium sp. | reverse complement strand
TTATCTCTTCGAGAACTTCTCGACGAGTTCGCGGTTTGCGTCCGTGATGTAATCCTCGTGGACGACCTGACGCGAGAAGAATGCCGTGACAACAAGAGCGGCGCCGAACACGACCGCAACCGTGAACGTAATCTCAAAACCGTGTGCCAGAACGGTCTTAAAAACCGCAGCCATATCCGAGACGGGATTGCCGACTGCCATCGCACGGTGACCCAGATATGAGAGCGCCTCAACAAAGATGAGGTTGTAGACGGCGATACCGATTGTCATCGGCGCAAAGCGCTCAAGTCCCGTAATCGAGGCGACCATGCCGCTCTTTGCACGCGGCACCGAATTTACGATGAGATTAATGACGATTGTGCTCATGCCCAGACCCAGACCGACAAGGAACAGCGCCGGCACCATATACGCAAGGGACGTGTCGATACCGAATCCTGTCATCATCAGATAGCCGATGAGGATTACCGCGGTTCCGCATAGGACAATTCTTTTGCCGCCGACCTTATTGAAGAGCGCTCCCGAGATAAGTCCGCCCGCCATCAGCGAAAATGAGAGAGCCGCAAGCACGATACCGGAGAAAGCGACGTCAAAGCCCTGCACGTATTCCAGATAGAAGGGCAGGAGGTAGTTCACGCCGCTGTAACTGAGGAAGAGTATCGAGGCAAGCAGATTGAGGAGCAGGAAGTTGCGGTCCTTAAACAGCCCGAAATCGAGTATGGGATCGGCGCATCCGCGCTCCCGCACGTAAAACGCGCCCAGAAACGCGACGGCGGCGACAAACGAGGCAATCATCGGCGCACTCGTCCAGCCGAATGTCGAGCCTTCCGATATCCAGAACATCAGGGATGCCAGACCCGCAAAGATAAGGATTGAGCCTGCTTTGTCAAACGGCAAAAATCCGCTCCTGTCCGTTGCTCTGTCCGCGGGTATGTGTCTGCCGCTTAGGATAACCGCGAGGATGCCTACGGGCACATTGATATAGAAAATCCAGTGCCATGTCAGATACTGCGTAAGAACGCCGCCGACGGTCGGTCCGATTGCCATACCCAGCGACGCCGTGGTCATAATGATACCCATGGCACGCCCCCTCTCCTCAAAGGGCAGATATGCGGTTATCATGGCGGCGGTTATCGCCGTTATCATGGCGCCGCCGACCGCCTGAAAGACTCTGGCGATTATCAGCGCGTAGAAGGAATCGAGAAGAACGGGGAGAAATCCGCAGGCAAACGAGCCTGCCGTGAAGATTGCGAAACCGAGAATGAAGATCTTCTTATATCCCGCTCTGTCGGCGATCTTGCCGACTATCAGCATACTGCCCGCCATTGCCAGCAGATAGGAGGTGCTGACCCAGCTGACCGTGCTTGTCGGAATCATGAAGTCCTGCGATATCGTAGGCAATGCGACATTGACAATCGTACCGTCAAGCGCCGACATGAAGGTCGCCAGCGACACCGAGAATATCAGCATCAGAAAACCGCTCTTTGCGGCTTTGCCTGCGGTCTTATCCGCGGGTCTGTCTGCGGCGTTATTTGCAGTGTTATTTGCGGCATTGTTTTCGGCAGTGCCTGCATCTTTACTGTTGCCGTTGCTCATAACATAAGATAATCCTGCGGGATAATAAAAGCGTGTGAAATGCGCAATCGGAAATCCGCAAAAAAGTAATTTGATTTTTGATTTGAATTTGAAATTTTGATTTTTGAATTTTTAAAATATTGAAATTTCAGGGATTTTACAATGCCGCCGTAAGTCCGCTCGGGCGCTTCAGATGCGTGCGTACTTTGCGGTCTTGACGCCGTCGATCTTGAGGAACTCGTCCATGACGTTCTGCGGAACTTCGGAGTCGACATTGAGGACCATGACCGCATCCTCGCCCGGGTGGTTGCGTCCGACCTGCATGCCCGCGATATTGATGCCGTATTTGCCGGCAATTGTTCCGAATGCGCCTATGACGCCCGGCTTGTCGTGGTGGTAGGAGACGATGACGCTGCCGCTCGGGGTGAGATCGGTCATGTAGTCGCCTATCTTGACGATTCTTACCTTGTCGGGCGCAAGGACATTGCCGCTTATGGTCTCGGTCATCTTATCGGTCTTAAGCGTAATCGTGATGAGGTTTGCAAAGCCGTGAGCCTCGGGTGAGATTGACTCCGAAATCTTAATCGAGTGCTCGGTTGCCGCAAACTCGGCATTGACGATATTTGCCGGCGTCTGAAGGATTGTATCCATGATTCCCTTGACGACGACGCGGGTGATGTACTTGGAGCCGTTGCCGAACTCCGCCGCCTTGCCTGCGTATTCGATCTCGACCGAGAGGATTCTGCCCTCGACAATCTGTGAAATGAGCTTGCCCATCTTCTGCGCAATCTCCGCGTATGGTTTGATTCTCTCCTGCATGTCGGGTGCGACAATCGGTGCGTTGACGACGAAGTCCGCGCTGCCGCCCTTTAAGACCTCGATACACTGTTCGGCAACCGAGAC
>JAFZMT010000029.1 GCA_017553245.1 Methanomicrobium sp. | reverse complement strand
GTTTTTCTTATTTTATCGCATCAATTCTCATTTTCCACACCATTTCCCGGCACATCTCATCATTTCTCATCACATCTCATAATTTCTCATCACATCTCATCATTTCTCATCACATCTCATCATTTCTCAAAATTCTCATTTTAACCGCGGATTTCATCGATTTATTTCAAAAATTTATTTCATCGATTTTATGTTCAATCGCGGCATAATAATCAGTATGCCGAGGAGCGGTAAGGACAGCGCAACGGAAGAGATGATTTATGAGGGCATTCCCGTCAGAATCGTCCGAAAAAACGTCAAAAACCTGAGTATTACCGTATATCCCGACTGCACGCTGAAACTGACGCTCACAAAAGGCAGCGACCCCTTACGGATGCTCAACGAAAAGCACGACTGGATATTTGGTAAAATCGAAAAATACCGCCTGATGCGTGAACGCTGCGAATCGAAATCCGACCGCATGTTCCTCTTCGGAAGAGAATTTTCGATGCGGCTTGACACCGACCTCAAAAAAGGCTGTTACATCGACACCGAAAATATGACCATACACTACGCATCAGTCGCGGATTTCAAGAAATTCGTCAGGACTGCCCTTGAAGAAAGAATCCGGCAACGCATTTGCATGATAGCCTTCGCCATGGGCGTCTCGGAGCGTGTCGGAAACATAACAATTCGAAAACAGAGATCGCGCTGGGCAAGCTGCTCGCACGCCAACAACTTCAACTTCAATATCCGCATGGCTTCGCTGCCGCTGAAGTTCTTCGACTACGTTATCACCCACGAACTTGCGCATATCATCGAAAAGAATCATTCGCCGCGTTTCTGGGCAATCGTGGAAAAACACTGCAACAATTATAAGATATGCAGAAAGAACCTGAAGGAATACTGGGTTTTATGCAACACTAACGTATACTGGAAGGCGCTGATTGAATAACGGCGTTTGAAAACAATTTTGAGATAATTTTGAAACAATTTTAAAAAAGATTGGATATATTCAGTCGGATTTCGCATCCGAAGATTTGACGCCGCCGGAGCCTTCGCTCACGGAACCGTCGTTTTCGCCTGACTCCATGAACCTGGGGCATCTCTCTTTTAAGATATTGTGCATAATCTCTCTGGAACTTGAGAAACCGTTGCCCTCGAAAGCGCCGATTTTAACCACTTTCGCGCGAAGACCGCGCTTTTTAAGATCGTCCCTAAGCTTATCCAGATCGAAGAACTGATTGAACCCTATAGTGATGATGTCGGGGTCAATCTCCTTTATCGGCTTGAAGAGATCGCCGATATTGCCCAGATGAGCATAATCCACGGTCTTTAAAGCGCCGACCATAAACACGCGCTGATGTTCGGGCACGACCGGCTTGGGTTTATGCCTGACGTTGGCATCCCGCGCCACAATCACGTGAAGCTCATCGCCGAGCTTCTTGGACTCAGTCAGGTAATAGATATGCCCCTGATGCAGAATATCGAAAGTGCCGGTCGCAACCACCTTAACGGGCTTTTTCCCCGCATTCGCTCCTTTATCCGCCGCTGTTCCGTTACCCTCCATCAGTCGACGACCTCCATGTCGTAGGGATCGCCGTTGGCTCGGAATGCCCGCCACGTATCATTGTTGTAGGGCGTGCCAATGATTATGTGATAGCGTCCGATCTTCGGAAACATCTTCAAATCGGCATCGGACGGACGGACAAGCCCGCAGGGGTGTGAATGGGCACTTCCCGCCGTGTCGGTCGAAAGCGGCATCATATCGACGCAGAAACTTGCACTGTTCGAATTTGAGACCGTCCCGGGCGCCAGCTCAAGCTCCTCGATAATACCGTCCTTCGCCTTTAAAATCGCCAGAAACTCATTCGGATGCTCGGCTTTTCCGAGCGCAAACAGCATCTCAAGGAGTTCGCGTCTAATCTTCATCTCGGGCATGTGATGATATATGTTTACATCCTTTACAGATAATTCTATCACAAAATGTCAGAATATTATTATTGCCGCAGAATCGAATAACACATTATGTATTCCAAGATAGTAGTGGCAATAGACGGATCGGAACAGTCCTTCAACGCACTCAGAAAAGGGCTCGAACTCGGATCGCTTACCGGCGCAAAGGTCTACGGGTTCCACGCGGGCTGCCCGGGCATATACAGTTCATCCTACATGAACGCCGATATGGAGGCGATTGACCCGTCAATCAACAGTGCGGGCGCAATCAAGCAGAAAGAGATTAAGGAGATACTCGACAGGGGCGCCGCGATTGCCAAAGAGTATACCTGCGAAACCGAGTTTGCCATCGAATACGGCGACCCCAGAGACGAGATAATCGACTATGCCGAAAAGATAGGCGCAGACCTGATAATCGCGGGCTCAAAAGGCAAAAATCTCCCGAAAAGGATACTCCTCGGAAGCGTAAGCTCCGCAATCGTTACGGGAAGCAAGATCTCGGTGCTCGTCGTCAAATAATCCGAAAAAAGTAACAGGATATCTGTTATTTTATGATCAGAACTCCCCGTCCTGATCAAAACTCCTGTTATAACGCAGTGCCAGCTCCGCCTTATAGAGTTCCTTACCCAGATATGCCGCATGACTCATCAGAGAGACGCGGTCATCCTTAAGCAGAGCCTCAAAGATATCATACCAGTTTTTGCCCTTAAAGGCGCAGCCCTTGTGAACCGCGACTATCAGACCGTCCTCAATGCAGATGTGAACGTTCCCGCGCGGGTCGTATTCGAGTTTGCCGTCGGCGTCGCATTCCGGGACGATGACACTGCGCTCATACTCGACAGGCGGGGTTATCCTGCGGCGTTTCTCCTTTATCTCAAAGAGGCTGATTCCCAGATCCTTCGGATAGGGGCGGTCGGTCATGAGAGTCATCATATCCACGGCACGCCTCATCTCGGCTACGCTGCCGAAGGTCTTGTCCGAATGCTCGCTCGTGAAAATTACGGATGCCCCCGCTTCCTTTGCAATTCCCGCCAGAAGTGCGTTTACGCCCACGGAATCGGCATCGATAAGCTCGGTGACGTTGCCGGCGCCGAAGAAGAGCGGGCAGTCTATTCCGTCGGCACGGGCATTGAGGCACTCAGCCGCAGATTCGGTAAGACCGCTTCCCACGGGCTGAATAAGAGTATCGGCGATTAACTTCTTTATGCCCGCACGTCCTGCAGCCGCGATGTTCTCGATAAGCGGTCTGTCATGCGGCACCATGACGGCGGCGATGCCGGCTTCGGCAACCGCGCCCGCAATTTCCATATTGCCGTCATGAAGCGAGAGCACGATATCCGCATACGGCAGCGCCGCTTTTATGAGCGCGGGGTTTTGGGTGTCGACTGAAAAGAGCGTGCGCGGGTGACTGCCGCGCAGTGCGGCAAGGCTCTCGAAGGTGCGCACGACATCCCCGGGCGCGGCGTCAAAACCGAAACCGAGATCGACGATGTCAGCGCCGCTTTCGATGAAGCGCGCCGCCTTTGCCGCAAGAACGTCCGGCGCGGGCTTATGCGCATCCATAATCTCCGCCAGCACCTTCATACGCGAGCTGCCGCCGAACTTCACGCCCCGAATCTCGAAGTCAAAATCGGCGTTCTCCTCAAGGTCTTTCAGTTTTGAGAGCGCGTCCGCCTTCTTTGACTCCTCGAAGAGTTCATCGGCGGGCACGGTCTTTGAGAGCGTAACATTGCCGGATTCAAGCTTTGAGAGCACCATTCCGAGATCCGCGGCATGGCGCGGTCCCATGAATATGGGCACGCCGCACTCTTTTTCCGCGCCCGAAAAATCCGCCGTGCACATCCCCGAGACCAGAACCATGTCGCAGGGATTGGCTTCTATGAGCTTTTTCAGCGCTTCCGGCGTGATAAACGCGGCTATCTTGCCCGACACCCCGATGACCGTATCAAAGCCTTTGGACGATTCGCGCACTATGGGATAGGCGAGTGTCCCCGTCGCGAGAAGGATTCTCATAGCTTGAATTAATATCCGATAGAAGAAAAATACTACTGATTTGATGTTGAAGTGCGACCTTCATGTACACACCAACTACTCAAGCGACGGCGAGAGCAGAGTAGAGGATATAATAAACAGGGCAATATCGATAGGGCTTGATGCCGTTGCGATAGTCGACCATGACACGGTCGAGGGCGCGGCACATGCCGTGGAATACGTAAAAGCCAACAATCTGGACATTGTCGTGATCCCCGGAATAGAGGTATCCACAAAGCAGGGACACCTCCTCGTCATGGGCGTAACCGAGGCGCTGCCGCCGAAAGAAGACTTTTTTGAGACGGCAAAACGCGGGCGCGAGATGGGCGGGCTGCTCATCCTGCCCCACCCGTATCACCAGTTCAGGCACGGCGTCGCCATCCGCATCAGAAACGCCTTTGAAGCCGTGGATGCGATTGAATCCTTTAACAGTCGCTATATCGTGGGATCCGCGAACAAGAAAGCCGGCAGAAAAGCGGACTTCTTCGGTAAGCCCTGTGTCGCCGGCAGCGACGCCCACAATTACAGATATGTCGGCTACGGCATTACCCTCATAGACGCGGATAAGAACCTGAATTCGATTCTGAACGCAATACGCGAGGGTAAGACAACGCCAACCGGAAAGATGACGCCGATTCGCGCATACGCACGCCAGTCACTGAAGAATACAAAACGAAAGATAATGCGCCGCGTTCACAAAAGGAACTGAAAACGGAACTGAAAACCGTAACCGAAGGAACGGAGTGAATTATCCGAAACCGAAATATTGAACACACGATAACACGATAAAATGCGGCTTGCTTTCAGGGTATCCTATATCGGCACGGATTTTGCCGGCTCACAGCAGCAGCCCGGCGAAAGAACGGTCTGCGGCGAGATTATTAACGCAATCCGCGGGCTTAACCTTATTTCAGACGCCGCGGACGACGCCTGCGCACGCTTTCAGTTCTCGGGGCGAACCGACCGCGGTGTCAGCGCACGACACCAGATCGCCGCTTTCGACACCGAATTCCCCGAGCGTGCGATCTCAAAGATAAACCGGAAACTGCCCGCGGACATCACTTTTACCGCCTATGCCGAGGCGGATGCGGATTTTAACCCGCGATATGCCGTAAAATCGCGGACTTACAGGTATTACTTCCCGCTTTTCAAAAACGCCGAATACAACCTCAAAAGTATGCAGAACTGCGCCGCACTCTTTGCCGGCTCCCACGACTTCACGGCATTTTCGCGCAGCTCCGAGAGAAGCCCGATTCGTGAGGTCATATCTTCGGCGATATCGGAGGATGACGCCGGCGAATTCCTCGTATACGAAATTCGCGGGTATTCTTTCGTCTGGAATCAGGTCAGATGCATTGCTTACGCGCTTGACGAAGTCGGGCGCGGAGAGCTTAGCGCAGACGACGTCAGACTTGCGCTGGAAAACCCGAACTCTTTCGGCAGGCGTTTTCCCGCCGCAAACCCCGAAGGTCTCATACTCTGGGATACCGAATGCGGCATGGAATTTACGCCGATGCCGTGCAACAAAAAGAGCGTATCATTAAGCGACAGCCTTATCCGCCGTTATTCTCAGCTCAAAAAGACAGCCGAAATCTGGAAGGACTGAAAAATCGGGCTGACAGATAAGATTTACAAAAAGGACGCACGGTCAGAGCGCAGGGAGCGGTTGACGTAACTGACTTTCAAACTTACTTTCGCTTTTTTTGCCGCACGGGGACAGAGTATATATCCTGACTGAACGATATTAGAATTACGGACTCTCTGTCGGTAACGCCGTTATCGAAACAGTGAGTCAATTGTAAGACAGTCAGCCTTTTTAACCGCATTCCGAAAAACACGGAAAGCGGGAAAAGACTGCGAAAAACACCAAAAACAAAAAGGTAACAAGGGAGAACAGACATGAAACCGAAATCAAAGAAAGAGATCGCCGTAAACCTCTGGGAGATGGCGGACAAGATAATCAAAGAAGGCGACTACGATGTCATAAACGTCAGAAAAGCCCAGTTTGTCGACGCCGTCAAAGCGGCTGAGGCACTTTCGCCTGCCGAGAAAGAAAAGATCATCAACATACTTCAGACCGCAGGCGCCGCCGAGGTCAAAAAACACCTCGAAGAACTGTGAATCTGCGGATTTCAAATCGGATTTAATATTGGATTTAAAGCAAATCCGAAATCAAATCACGGATCCAAAACCAAAACCAACTTTTTTTCGGCATCATATACGGAAATGCCGACAATAAAATCACGTAAATAAAGGATTAAACGTGCAAAACAGACAACACTGACAAAACTGCAAGACTGCCAAAACTAAAAAAGACTGCAACGCGGCAAAAACGGAAATTTAAAAAATATTTAGGGAATCTCAGATGGTTCTGTATTCCACATTCTTTGAGAGCGGGTTGATAAGCAGCGACGGGATTGAACTCGACGTCTTCAGGTTGAACTTGAAAGCATCCTTGTTCGTGATAACGCCCTCATACTCGGCTGTAAGCTGATAATCCGTGCTGTAGATCTCAATGCCGAAGACCTTCACCGTCATATGCTTGGTCGTGAAAACGCCCTGCTCTCCGATGGCAAGAGTCTTTCTCTCGTTATTGACCATAAGCGTCACCGAGCCGCCGCTTGAAAGCGCGTTAATCGGCATTCCGAAGAACTGGCAGTTCGTGTTGTCCGGGACGAATACCTCGTAGTTCGCCTGGAACGAGAGCGGATAACCGTATCCGTCAAACGTCTCGACACCCGAAATAAGCGAAATATACGCCGCGGCAAGGATTGCGATAAGGATGATGACGATAATACCGGCATTCCTTAAAGTGTGGGACTGATTCTTCTTTGCGGCTTTCTCCGCGGCAGCCTTCTCCTTCGCTTCCTGCTTCTGCTTTGCGATGAGTTCCTTCTCAATCTCGGCTCTCTTCTTCTCCTCTTCCGCCTTCTTTAATGCCTCTTCGCGTTCCCACTCCTGACGCTCTTTCTCCTTCTTCTGCTGTTCGCGGGCAAGCTCTTCCTGACGCTGTTTTTCGGCAAGCAGGCGTTCCTGTTCAGCCTTCTCCTTAGCCTCTATCTCGGCGTATTTCCTTGCCTTCTCGGCATCTTCCTTCGCCTTGAGATCGGCTTCATACTTCTTAATCGCTTCAGCCTCAATCTTCGCACGCTCGGCGTCGGAAACGCCGCTCGAAGCCGCGGCAGACGAACCTGACTGTGCAGGCGAGTCGGACGGCAGTTTGACCGCTTCACCGACTTCCTGTTTAGACCCTGTAAGGGAAGCAATGTCCGGTAATTTTACCATTGATATTTCACCTTCTTAGTGATCTATTTGCAAAATATTTAAAGAATATGTCTTTGTTAAAAAATGCGGGATTTTCCCGTGCGCAACCCTGCGCCGCCCTTTCCCGTCGGCACCGCGGGGTTATCTCAGATTCCGCGTTTGATGAGGTAGGGCCTGCCCTCGATTACAACGTACTCGTTTCCGGACTGGTAGTAGTGCTCGGCATTCCTCACGACATAATCGACGCCGTCTATCCTGTAGCGTTCCTCGCCTTCGTAATTGAAGCGCGAAATTCCGCCGATGTTAATCATTTTGCCGTCAACGATGATGTATTCCTTCTCGCCGATGATGATATGCCTGGCATTCTCAAAGCGCATTTCTTTGCCGTCTATGAGGAAACGTTCCGACTCGCCGCTGTAGAACTCATAATCCGCCATACGCGAGAACTCGTCCTCATCGGAGTCGTCATCGACATCGTCGTCGACGCTGACGGATTCGCTGAGTCTTATGTCGTAATCCCGCTTCGCATCGGGATCCGAAAGGACGTCATATGCCGCGGAGATAGCCAGAAAACGTTCCTTTGCCTTCGGATGCGTCGACGTATCGGGATGGAAAGCCTTGGCAAGACTGCGGTAAGCCTTCTTTATGTCCTCGTCCGATGCGTCCCGCTCCAGCCCCAAAACCTCATAATAATCGATAATGCTCCCTGAACCCTGCACCTTAACCACGCTCTTATTATTGCACTGTTATTGAACTGATTATTGTTCTGATTTGTTTTGATTATTGTTCAGATTATTGCTTTTATTATTGATATATATCTGAGCGATAAGTGATAAGTTCTGCCCATACGACACTCCTCATCAGCCGCATCACCTGTCACCCCGCATCTCAAACCTGACCGACACAGCCTTATCACAGATACGGCAGCAGACTGCGGTAAAGCAGGCGGGACAACTAAAGCAAACTGTCATTATAAATGATGATAAATTTAGTAGGGAGGTTATTACATGGCTGAGATTCCCGACGAGGAATACATACTGAAAACGACATCCGCATGTGCCGGGTGCAGTGCATCCCTTATACTGCGTTATGTCACAAAAGCCGCGGGAAAAGACACGGTTCTGGTCATTCCCGCATGCTGCACAAGTGTGATTCAGGGAGTGTATCCCAACACCGCCGTCAATATTCCCGTATATAATGTAGCGTTTGCATCCGCGGCAGCCGTTGCATCAGGAATGAGCGAAGCGTTCAGAGCGGTCGGAAAAAAGACAAACGTCATCTGTTTCGCGGGTGACGGCGGCACGGTCGACATAGGCATTCAGGCGCTCTCCGGCGCTCTCGAACGCGGCACCGACTTCTTATATATCTGCTACGACAACGAGGCATACTCCAACACGGGTATGCAGCGCTCGGGTGCGACGCCCATAGGCGCAAAGACCACGACGACGCCGCTGGGCAAAAAAGACTACAAGAAAGACCTCGACGCAATCATCGAGGCACACAACCCCGTATATATGGCAACGGCATGCAGTGCATACCCCGTCGACCTCTATAACAAGGTCAAGAAGGCGCTCTCGATTCCGGGTCCGAAGTTCATTCACGTGCTCGCACCCTGCCCGCCGGGATGGAGATATCCGTCCGAGAAGACAATTGAGGTCGGAAAACTCGCGGTCACCTCCGGCATGTGGATACTCTACGAACGCGAGAACGGAAAGCTCACCATCACCGGCGCTTCAAAGGCGGCGATGAAGAAGAGCACGCCCATTGAGGACTATATCAAAGTTCAGGGCAGGTTTAAGACCGCGACACCCGAAGACATCGCGATGATGAAAGCAAACTCAAAGAAAAAGATGGCACGCCTTGCGCACGAAGCCGAGGCTCAGGCAGCGGAGGGGGCATAAAATGCTTACATTTTCAACAGGCAACAAAGCCGTGGCAACCGCGGTCAAGGACGCAAAGACCGTCGTCGTCGCCGCATACCCGATTACACCGCAGACCGAGGTCGTCGAGGAGACCGCAAACAATGTGGCATCCGGCGAACTCAAGGCACGCTATATCCCCGTGGAATCCGAGCATTCCTCCATGGGCGCATGTATAGGATCGGCGGCAACCGGCGTCCGCACGTTTACGGCGACAAGCTCCCACGGTCTGGTCTACATGTGCGAACAGATTCACATGTCAGCCGCGGCACGTCTGCCCATTGTGATGGCAAACGCCAACAGGGCACTGGGTCCGGGATGGAACATCAACGCGGAGCACACCGACTCAATGTCCATGAGAGATTCGGGCTGGCTTCAGGTC
>JAFZMT010000028.1 GCA_017553245.1 Methanomicrobium sp. | reverse complement strand
GGAGACCGCCGAGAGTCTGCGCAGGAACAACGACGATATCATAGCCGCGACGGAAAAACTCGCCACAAATGCCTGCGATTCCTCCGACAACATGCACAATCTCGATAACCAGTTCACGAGCATAAGCATGGGCGTAGCCGACCTGTCGGCATCCATCGAGGAGATATCGGGCACGGCGCAGGAGGTCATGAAGAAGACTCAGTTTGCGACCGAGGAAGGCAAACAGGCGGCGGTAATCGGTAAAGAGGCTTACGAGAAGCTTCAGGCGGCAGGCGAAATATCCAAGAGGAGCGTCGATGAAATCAACTCCCTCAATGCCGAGATGCTCAAGATTAACGACATTGTAAAGCTCATAAGCGGCATTGCCGAGCAGACCAACCTTCTTGCGCTCAATGCGGCGATTGAGGCGGCACGTGCGGGAGAACACGGCAGAGGATTCTCGGTTGTCGCGGGCGAGGTCAAGAATCTTGCGGGCGAGTCCAAGAAGGCGACAATCGATATTCAGGATTTAATCAGCAGTATCACGAAGAACAGCGAGAAGACGACGGATTCCATGCGGCATCTGGATGACGAGATTCAGCAGGGTATCACGAGCACGAATGCGGCAATAGGCGCACTCAACAGAATCGTCGAGGATATCGAGATTGCGTATGACAGCATGATTGAGATTTCGCGGGCTACCGAGACGCAGGCGACGAATACCAACAATTTCATGCAGTTCATAGACGAGGCGCGTGAGATGACGCATGACAACATCTCCAAGATTGACAGTATCGCAGGTCTTTCCGAGGAGATTTCGGCTACAACCCATGAACTCGGCGAGATATCGCATACCATGCACGATATGTCGGTTGAGCTGAGCAATGCCATGGGACAGTTCAAATCGGGTAAATAGGCACGTTAAATCAGCACGGTAATCGCCGGCAGATAAATGCGGGTAAATAAACACCATTGATTTTTTACCCGAAACCCCTTTTTTTGATTATCCACATACTTAGACATAAATACTCTGAAAATAAATTGACTTTACATAAGGTTTTAACATGGTTGATTCAGATGCAGATTTTCAGGCATTGACACGAACCATTCAGAAGATTCTGGGTTTTCAGTGCGGATCCTATAAAGAGGATTATATAAAACGCCGTGTTCTGTCAAGGATGAGAATTACCGGAAAATCCGATTTTAAAGAATATAATACGTATTTTCTGTCAAATACCGATGAGCAGGAGCATCTGCGCAATGCTCTTACGGTTAACGTCACGAAATTCTATCGCGACAAGGAAGTATTCGATATCGTCAAGAACGAGATTATTCCGTCGATTATCGCGGAGAAAGGGCGCATGCGTATCTGGTGTGCGGGCTGTTCCACGGGTGAGGAGCCATACACTCTTGCTCTGATTATAAGTGATGCTTTGAGGCTTCGTACCGATGTTCCGGTCACCATCTTTGCGTCCGATATCGACCGCGAGGTCTTGAAGAAGGCAAGAGAGGGTATCTACGACAAGCGTTCGCTCGAGAACCTGACCGAGACTCAGATCAGCCGTCACTTCAATCATCTTGAGAACGGCAAGTATCAGGTCAAGGATCACTTGAAGTCAATGATAAGGTTCTCGCAGCATGATCTTCTCGGAGGACGTGCGGTCACGAACTTCCTTGATATGGTTCTGTGCAGAAACGTGACAATCTACTTTACGGAGAAGCAGAAGGACGATCTGGCAAGGATGTTCCACCCGGCGCTCGTTCCCGAAGGATATTACATCATGGGTAAGACCGAGTTCATGGGACGCGAGGTTGAAGACCTTTACACTCCGTATAACGCACTTCAGAAGATTTACCGCAAGAAATAAAGTTGCGGCAGATCTTTCAATCTTTTTCAATTATTTTCAATCTTTTACAATCCGCAATTTTTGAATTGTTCGTTAAAAAAGTATTTTAAAAAGTATTTTGAGTTATTCGCGATAGAGGCTTACGACCTCGCCGATTACTATGATTGACGGGGGTTTTACCTTTCTTTCGGCGGCAACCGCGGCTATGTTCTTCAGAGTGCCGACCGTAACCCGCTGATTGGGGCGCAGACCGTTCTCGATGATGGCGACGGGCTTATCCGCGGTCATGCCGTTTGCGACAAGAGCATCGGCAATCCTGGCGAGGTTCTTTACGCCCATATAGACGACTATGGTTCCCGGGCTTTGCGCAAGCCACTTCCAGTTGATGGCGGATTCGGGCTTGGAGGGGTCTTCGTGCCCGGTAAGGAAGGTGACCTGCGAGGCGAAACTGCGGTGCGTGACCGGGATTCCGACGCATTCGGGAACGGCGATGCCGCTTGTGACACCCGGCACCATCTCGCACTGAATGCCGTATTTCCTAAGAGTCTCCATCTCCTCGCCGCCGCGACCGAAGAGGAAGGGGTCGCCGCCCTTGAGCCTTACGACCGTCTTCTCCTCCTGTGCGTATTTTACCATGAGGCGTTCGATTTCGTCCTGCTCCTTCGTGTGCATCGAGCCGTATTTGCCGACGTCGACCTTCTCGACATCGGGAAGGGAGTTTAAGATCTCGTCGCCCGGAAGCTGATCGTAGAGAATAACGTCGGCTTTGTCGATTACTTCTCTGGCGCGAAACGTCATCAGCCCCAGTCCCCCGGGACCGGAGCCTACAAGATATACTTTTCCTGTCATTTTCTCTCCGCTATTTTATTGAATTTTTATTGAGTTCTCTTTCAAATCTTTCAGAATGTCTTTATTCCAAGTTTCTGCCGTGCGTCTTCGATGAGGTCAGCCGCGATTACCTTCAGTTTCTGACCGATGGCGTGTGCGTCCCCGACCGAATCCACATTGTCCTCGATTCTCTGCTGAGTTTTGCCGTCAAGCGAAAGAACTTCGGCTATCATGAATCCGTCCTCGCAGAAGATACCCTGCGGCGTAAAGCAGCCGCCGCCGATCTCCTCCATGACGATTCTCTCGTAGAGGGAGTCGCGTGCGGTCGTTTCGTCGTTGAGCGGCGCAAATTTTGCGGCAAGCTCTTTATCGTCGCGGCAGACGACCGCAATTATCCCCTGATTGGGGGACGGGACATACCACTGCGGCGGAAGCCTCGTTCCCGGCAGTTCCATCCCAAGCCTCTGCATTCCGGCTTCGGCAAGGACAATGGCGTCGTAGTCGCCGGCGTTCAGCTTCTTAAGCCGCGTATCCACGTTGCCGCGAAGTTCCTTTATCTCGGGTTTAAGTTCTCCGCGAAGGAGCTGTGCCTTTCGGCGGGTGCTTGAAGTGCCGATTACCTTCACCTCTTCGAGAGGGCAGTTGTGGACGAGATAGTCACACGGCGAGTCGCGTTTTAAGACCGCACATGTGGTAACGCCTTCGGGGCGTTTGGCGGGGATATCTTTCATGCTGTGGACGGCGAAATCCACCTCGCCGTTTATTATCGCATCGTCCAGCGCCCGAACAAAGATTCCCTGACCGCCGACCTGATGCATGGGCACATTCGTCCTGTCATCGCCGATTGTCTTGATTACGACAATCTCGGTCTTAATGCCGAGTTTTTCGAGCATTCCGCAGACACGCTTTGTCTGAGCCATCGCAAGCCGCGAGCCGCGTGTGCCTGCCCTGAGAACTTTATCACAGTTTCCGCCGTTTCCGCTTATGCTGTTGCCCCCGCAGGTGCAGGGTGTCTGCCCGCAGGTGCATACGTTTTCTTTCGTCATTTTAATCAGTTATACCTCTTATCCCCGTATCTCATCCGAACCTGATGCCGCTCAGCAGTCCTGAAGCGCACTGCAATAGGCGGAGGCTATCCTCTCGACGATGTCGACGCCGTGTGCCACCGAGAGGAAGTTTGTCTCGAACTGCGACGGCGGGAGGAAGACGCCCTCCTTCATCATGCCCTTCCAGAATTTGCCGAATTTTGCCGTATCGCTCTGTTTTGCCTCGATGTAGTTCTGCGGCGGCGACTCTCTGAAGAAGAGCTTGAACATTGAGCCGAGTTTCACGAAGGAGTTCTGATACTCCTCGGGAAGCGAATTCTTAAGGAAATCCGTGCATTTGTCAAGCGCCGCGTAGAGGTGCTTCTCTTTGTGAATCTCTTTTATCATTGCGATTCCCGCCGTCATGGAGAGCGGGTTGCCGCTGAAGGTGCCTGCCTGATAGACGGGTCCCTGCGGGGCTACCATCTCCATTATCTCACGTCTTCCGCCGAATACGCCGATTGGCAGACCGCCGCCGACGATTTTGCCGAGCGTCGTCAGGTCGGGGACGACATTGTATTTTACCTGTGCGCCGCCGATACCCACCCTGTAACCGCAGATGACCTCGTCGCAGATGAAGAGCACGTCGTGCTCCTTCGTTATCTTCCGAACTTCGGTCAGATAGTCCTTCTTGGGCAGAATCGGACCGACATTGCCCATCACGGGTTCGACTATGAAAGCCGCGATATCGTCATTCTTGGAGAGCAGTTCCTCAAGCGATTCGGGGTCATTGTAGGGTATCTGAAGGGTGTGTTCCGCAATCTCCGGGATTACGCCGGCGGAATCGGGAACACCCATGGTTGTGGCGCCCGAGCCCGCCTTTATCAGAACGCCGTCGTGAGCGCCGTGGAATCCGCCTTCGACCTTGACGAGGTTCTTTTTGCCCGTAAATCCGCGGGCAAGGCGTATTGCCGCCATCGTCGCCTCCGAGCCGCTGGAGACGAACCTGCACATGTCGATTGAGGGGTGATCGCCGATGATAAGCCCCGCAAGTTCCACCTCCTGTTCGGACGGCGTTCCGTAAAGCCAGCCGTTTTCGAGCTGTTCCTTTATTGCGGTCTTAATGCATTCGGGCTGATGACCGAGGAAAAGCGGACCGTAACCCATGACGCAGTCAATGAGCCTGTCGCCGTCCTCGGTCTCGATGAATGCCCCTTTTGCGCTCTTCGTATAGAAGGGATAGGGTTTAATCGCACGCACGGGGCTGCTGACGCCGCCCGGCATCCTCGTCTTGGCGAGTTTGAAGAGATTTTCGCTCTTTCCCTTCTTCTGCACCTGTGTTTCCTTATTGCTCTTTCCGGTCATTTCAGCCATCCCGCGACATCTTCCGCAAAGTAGGTTATGATAAGGTCTGCGCCCGCACGCTTTATCGAGACAAGACTCTCAAGCACAACCCGTTTTTCGTCAATCCAGCCTCTCTCGGCGGCGGCTTTTATCATTGAATACTCCCCGCTCACCTGATATGCCGCAAGCGGCAGACCGAGAGTTGCCACCGAGGCTATGATGTCGTGGTAGAAGCCCGCGGGTTTTACCATGAGGATATCGGCGCCTTCTTCGAGGTCGGTCTGCGATTCGAGGAGAGCCTCGCGGGGATTTTCGCACGCCATCTGATATGTCGAGCGGTCTCCGAATGCCATCTTTGAGTCCGCCGCATCCCTGAAGGGTCCGTAGAGAGCGCTTGCAAACTTCGTCGAGTAGGACATTATCGGGATATCCTCAAAGCCCGCCTCGTCCAGAGCCGCTCTTATGGTAAGGATCATGCCGTCGAGCATGCAGGACGGCGCCACCATGTCCGCACCCGCTTTGGCGTGGGAGACCGCAATCTGGGCGATGACCTTGAGAGATTCGTCGTTTAGGAGGTCGGTGCCGCAGTGAGTCTCTCCGATGACTCCGCAGTGACCGTGCGATGTGTATTCGCAGGCGCAGACATCGGTTATGACCACCATTTCGGGAACGGCGGCTTTTATGGCTGCGACGGTCTTCTGTATAACGCCGTCTTCGACCCATGCCGAGGTTGCGAAAGCGTCTTTTTCTTTGGGGATTCCGAAGAGAAGCATTGCACGCAGTCCGAGCGACTTTAAGCGGCGTGCGAGATCCGCGGCTTCGGATATCGGGTATCTGAACTGACCCGGCATCGAGGCAATCGGTTTCTTTTCGGTAATCGTTTCGTCAAAGAAATAGGGCGCAATCAGGTCGTCTTTTGTCAGGACTGTCTCTTTTAAAAGCGGCTGAATATTTCTCGTTCTTAATCTTCTGAGTCTTCGTTGCGGAAACATGGTATCTCTCCTTTAATCTCTCCTTTATTATCCTTTATCTCTCCTTTGGTTACTGCAAGAACAAGTTTCTCCGCTGTCGCGATATCCGCCCGTTCGGCACAGCCCCGTATTGCAAATGTCAGATCCGTAAGAAGTTTCTTGACTATTACTTTTGAAAAATCATCAAATACTTCTTTTGTTTTGTCATCGGCGCCTGCGAGGCGTGCGAGCGCTTTGTCGCGTTCGCGGACTCTGACGCTGTCCGCCCACGTGTGCAGGGTCGCAAGGTAAACGTTGGATGCCGTTCTGTTGAGTTCGGAGATGAATTTCTTCTCTTCTTCGAGGATGAAGCGTTCGGCAAGCTCGGCTTCGTGTCTGCGCATGTCGAGGTTTTTGTCGCTTATTGTCTTGAGATCGTCGATTGTGAAGAGTTTTACGTTATCTATCTCGGCGATTCCCTCCTCGATATCACGCGGTTGGGCGATATCGATGAGGATTATAGGTTTTTTCTCCTCTTCGAGCGGCCAGATATGTTTGCTTAAGGCTTCTTCGAGTTTATCTTTGTGTATGACGTAGTGCGGCGCTCCCGTGCAGGATATGACAACGTCGGATAGGGCTATGTAGTCGTAGAGTTTGTCCATGAGGACGGCTTTTCCGCCGATTTCCTCGGCAAGCGTCTTTGCGTTCTCGAAGGTGCGGTTTGTGACATAGATACCTATGAGCTGCTTTGCGCTGAGTGCCTGCGCCACGAGTTTTCCCATCTCGCCCACGCCCACGACCGTGATTCTCTTTCCGGCGAGTGTTCCGATAAGTTCTTCGGCAAGCTGAACCGCGGCGGAACCTATGGAAACGGCGCCGTTGTTGATATTTGTCTGAATGCGGACTTCAATGCCCGTATGCACGGCACGGTTTATGCAGAGGTCGGTTATCTGACTGGATACGCCCGCCTCCTGAGCGAGTGCGAGTGCCTTGCGCAGCTGTCCCAGAATCTGGTCTTCGCCGATTATCATCGAGTCCATGCCGGATGCCAGCCGCAGCAGGTGGTTCAGGGCTTCTTTGCCCGAGAGCGTCCAGAAACCCGTTTTGCCTTTGGAATGCAGGTAATTTTTGAGTTCTTCCGCCGTTCCCTGCACAAAAATCTCTATGCGGTTACAGGTCTGAAGGAGGATGACGCCGTTAAAGACCCTGCCCGCATCCGCAAGAAACGCTTTTTCGTCGGCAAAGCGGAAGGCTTCGAGCTCTTCCACGCCTGCGTCATGATGATTTATACCTGCGCAGGCAACAGGTATCAGCAGTTCGTTCTTCTGCTTTTGCGTCGACATCAGAGGTATACCTTCCTTATGTATTCCATTGCATGATCTCTGCCGAGTTTGAGTTCTCTCAGGACTTTTTCGTCTTCGAGGGTTGCTTCTATGATTCTTTTGCGTTCGCTTTGAGATTCCACGGTCGATTTGAGCAGTTCCCTCAGTTCGCACTGTAGTTCGATGATGTCGTCAAACTTCGGTGCGGTCTTTTCGAAGTACCTGCGCATGTATCGTGAGGTTGCGGGGCTTTTGCCGTCGGTGGAGATTGCGATTTTGTAGTTTCTGCCTTTGACGACCGAGGGCACGATAATGTTTCCCGGCTCTCCCGCGGCATTGTCGAACATCAGTCCCCGAT
>JAFZMT010000027.1 GCA_017553245.1 Methanomicrobium sp. | reverse complement strand
TGGGACCGCTGATTGCCGGTGTTCTCATCTCCTTCTGCGGTCTTCCGAGCGTAATCTGGCTGCTCATCCCGGGAATAATAGGCTCGGCGTGGCTCTATCGCAATGAGAGAATTTCCGCTGCGGCGGAGGCGGCAGAGGCGGAATCGAAAGCAAAAGCGGAAGCAAAAGCAAAGGCGGATGCAAAAGAGAATGCGGATGCGAATAATAAAGCAAAAACGAATGATGCAAAAACGAATGGAGAACCGAAAGCGCCTCAAAAGAAGACCGCAGGTGTAAAGCACATCAAAAAGACCGGGTATCGGTGGCTTCCCGCGGGGCTTGTCGTCACCATCTGCTCGCTTCGTGCATGGGGCTATACGAGTATGGTGACCTATCTGCCGACGCTTCTGATTTTAGGCAACGGCGGCTTCACAACCCTTGAAACCTCGGTAATCGTTACCGTCATGCTTCTCTGCGGCGTCGTCGGTCAGATTGCGGGCGGCGTCCTCTCGGACAGATACGGCAGGAAAGAGATGCTTGTGCTGGGACTTATCGGTGCGCTGCCGTTCTTCTGCATGATCTTCTTCTTTACGGGAATACTCATGTACATCGGCATTTTTACGTATGCCTTCTTTGCGTCGTTCTGCTACGTGACCTCGGTTACCATGACGCAGGAACTTCTCCCGGGCAGCGTCAGTTTCGCATCCGGGCTGACACTCGGATTTTCGATGGGTCTCGGAGGCATGGGTGCGGCGCTTACGGGTTATCTTGCCGATATGATGGGATCGCTTACGGATGCGATGTTTCTTACGGTCATTCCGATAGCGGCATGCCCGATTATCGCTTTATTCGTGAGATACGACGTGAATGTTGAAAAAGAACAGGAAGATGCTCCGGAAGAAGTGCAGGAAAATATCGGGGCGTAACAGAGCGTAATCGGGCGTAATATAATCACTGGAAGAGATTCTCTTCCATGAATTTTTCGGCGTCGTTATAGGCATTGACGCCCGTAAACCGCTTTATCTCGGTGTCGCCGTCGGTGATGAGAATCACGGGTTCGGATTTGATGACGCCGAAGTAGACCTCGGCAAGCTCGCTGTCGTCGATATGGACGCCGTAACGAAGCGAGGTCGCAGGCTCAAGCATGAGTATGTCCTGTATTAGTTCCGAAGGCTCGCGTCTGAAGTAGTAGTAGAAGACCTGATATGCGTTGAGCAGGTCGGAATCAAGAAGTTCGTTTAGGACGGCGCCGTCCTGAAGAGAGAGCAGGTCGACAAGGCGGTCGATATCGTCGTCGGCTTCGTCGAGGATGTCATCGGCGATCTTTGATAATGTCTCATAATCTGTCATATTTGCGTCGGTTTTGTTCTATAAAATTTGCATTCATTCAATAAAATATATTGTACATCCGTCCAAATCTTTATGAATGCGGGATGAGGACTTAGACTGGAAGATATACCATATCCTTGCCTACGGTGAAAAATACCCCGTCCGCGATATTATCGATATCTGCGGCGTCGAAAAAGAGGAAGTCTTAAAATCACTGACAAGGCTTGAAAAAAACTGTCTCATTGAGATTTATCAGGAAAATCAGGAAGACGGAAGTCCTCTGATCTGCGCGAGAGTGCTCTCTTTACATGAGACCATCTTTCGCAATCAGATCAGATCCTTTGCAAGCTCGGCTAACAGCCCCGTGATTGTCGAAAACGGCGTTATCAAAGAGAATCCCGATTATAAGAGATCTGCATGAATAAAGGATATTGTATGAATAAAGGATGTGTATGATGGAAGAGGTCTGTGTACTGCGAATAGGTCACCGCCCCGAGCGCGATCAGCGCGTGACAACCCATGTCGGTCTGACCGGAAGGGCGCTCGGAGCGAAGGGAATGTATCTGGCGGCGGACGATATCGGCGTAAAAAACTCCATTGAGGATGTTGCCAAACGTTGGGGCGGCGATTTCTTTGTCGAGAACAATGTCTCGTGGAAGAAGTGCATAAACGACTGGAAGAAGAGCGGCGGCGTCGTTGTTCATCTGACAATGTACGGGCTGCGCCTGACCGATGTCGAGGATAAAATAAGAAACGAGAAGAAGATTCTCATCGTCGTCGGCGCCGAAAAAGTGCCTGGGGATATGTACGGGCTTGCCGACTACAACGTATCGGTTACAACCCAGCCGCATTCGGAGATCTCCAGTCTGGCTCTCTGTCTGGATCATCTCTTTCAGGGAAAGACAATGAATCTGGACTTTCCGAATTCCGAGATAAAGATTCTGCCGACCGGGCACGGCAAGAGATTCGAGATGTCGAAGCAGGACGGCAACGGGGCGGACTGAACCGGCAATGCCCGGGAACATCGGAGTAAGTATCCGGGAAAGCATCGGAAGATATATCGGAGACAGAATCGGATTGGGATTGGAGTGAGCATTACGGGAGACGGTATGGCGGGAAACGCTGAAAACGCGGGAAACGGCAAAGGAAGGGTTCTTGTCGCGGGTTTTGCAACAAGGCATGTCGCGACCTCGGCGCACAATGCGGGATACGAGGTCCACTCTGTGGACAGTTTCTGCGATCTCGACCTCGCTGCGGTAACGGAGTCCCGCACGCGGTTCACCGAGCTTTCGGAGCTTCAGGGCGCGGTTGAGGATGTCTGCCGCAGGATGCATTTCGATATCATAGCGGCAACATCCTGCGCGGAGAGCCTTGATTTATCTTCGGTCGGTCAGAAGATCTGCGGCAGCGATCCGAAAGTTGCGGCATATTTCCTCGATAAGAAGAATATTCAGGACTTTTTTGAGAAGAACGGCATCCCCTGCCCGAAGATTCTGCCAAAAGGTGTCTGCCCCGCAATGATAAAGCCATGCAACGGCGCCGGCGGCTGGAGAAACAAAAGGGCGGAGAATGCCCGCGACGAGGAGGAATGGTGCAGTCTGTGGGAGAATGAGCCGTATATCCGTCAGGAGCTTGTCGAAGGTGTCCCGTGCAGCGTTTCATGTATCTCCGACGGCAAAAAAGCCGTTGCCGTCTCTTTCAACGAGCAGTTGCTCAGAGGCGGCAGCGGCGAGAGAGCCTACGGATTTTCGGGCGCCGTCACACCGTTTAAACATCCCCTTGAGTCCGAAATTGTCCGCTGCGCCGAAAGAGCGGTCGCATTGAGCGGCTGCGTGGGGTCGGTGGGGGTTGATTTCGTGGCGGCGGATGACAGGTTCTGGGCAATCGAGATAAATCCGCGTTTTCAGGCGACAATGGATGTTGTCGAAAAAGCCTGCGGCATAAACCTCTTTCAGGCGCATGTCGACGCATCCCGCGGGATACTGCCGCATGCATACACGGGAGAGTATAGGCAGTATGCGGCGCGTAAGGTTATCTTCGCAGACCGCGATATGACCGTGAAGGACGATCTCTTAAAATGCGGCGACGTTGCCGCGGGTATCGCCGATATCCCC
>JAFZMT010000026.1 GCA_017553245.1 Methanomicrobium sp. | reverse complement strand
GCACATAGGTGCGCAGATGCCCTAAATGGCAGGGACCGTTGGTATACGGCAGTCCGCATGTGACAAGTATCGGCGTATCACTCATGCTTATATATGGGACATAGGAAAATAAATAGAATGCTGAACGCAACCACAAACGGAAACCACCAATGAAAAAAAGGCAGAATTTAATCCTTCAGAGTTTCGGCGCGGCATGCGGGAAGATGCCTGCGCCGCCGAAGGCAACCGAAATTGCGGAGTGGATTAGGGAACCGCGACCGAATAAGACCCCCTGCGACCTCATAACCTATTACCTTGAGCGGCAGCTTAAGGCACAGGCAGGATATGCGGATATACTCGGATGCGGCGGCGGATTCTGCGCATCACGCATCCTTGAGTCAGTCGGCGGTCACAAAAGCGGCTGCGCGACAGGCGAACTCTACGCGATTGCCGAGATGATGAAAGCCGATGCCGAATACTTAAAGCCGCTGCACAAAGCGGTAACGCCGCTCAACATAGTTCTGCCGGCGCCGTCCGCACTCGGTCTGAAGGATGCGTATTACAAAGACATTCACGAGTTTTACAGCGCAATCTGCGAGGTTTACGCCAAATTGATGCGCGAACAGCGTGATCGCGGGGTAAAAAGCCATATCCTCTGCGCCGATTCCTTCGCACATGCCGAACTTGAGGAACTCTCGCACGAGAAGGTCTTCTTCTTTACGCCGGCGCCGACATCGCGGCAGTTAAGCAGTATCCTTGAGTATCAGAACGCCGTTGCGATAATACCCGCAAAACTGCCCATGCTCTTTGAACTGATGAATGAATACGAGGTCAGGGATGTCTGCCTCATCAATGCCGCACCTTCCGATTTTGAGCAGTGTCTGGAGCACTTCGACCCCGAAAACATAAGGGCGGGCGGTCTCGAAAACGCTGAAAGCGGCACGCAGCCCGAAAAGGACGCGGGCACAGGCAAGGACAAGAACACGGATGCGGGCAAAGATACGGGCAATGACAAAAACTCATTCTGGAAAGATCTTAAAGAAAAAAGCTATGTAATGAAGGATTAAGGGTTGAGGTCAGCGGAAAGCCGCAAAATTATTCCGCTTCCGTCTTTTCAGCGACATTAAAGAACTTCTCGTAATGCTTCGTCTTCTTAAGAATCAGGTATGAGAACTTATCGCCCAGCGAGAACTTAAACGTCCCGCCTGCCGCAGGCGGATGACCGCCGCCGTCGAACTTCTTTGCAATGAGGTGGCTTATCGGCGGCACCGAACGAACCGAGAACTTGCCGTTTTCGGCGACGATGACCTCGATATCCGTCCCCATCTTATCACGGATTGCGTGCGCGGTTTCGCTGGGATACCCGTAAAGCGGCGCGAAAGCAATCTTATAGCGCCCCTGCATTATCTTCGTGTGCTTCAGGCTCTTTTTAATCGCGGCATTCTTCTCCTCCTCGATTCCGCGGTATATCTCCCGAATTTCGTCGTTCATGACCTTTCCCGCGAGGAAACACTCCCTCACCGCCTCAAGATTCTCGCGCTTCGTGCAGACTTCGCCGAGCACCTTCGACTCGGGAATTTCATGCTTCCAGAGGTCATAGTCGCAGACCGTCTTTGCGATGACGCCTGAATGAGTGTCGTCGGGCAGGAGGTCGTTTCTGACAATGCAGGTCGCACAGACCGAAGTATCGACGCGGAGGTATTTCACAAGCGGCGTTATCTCGTTTATCACCTCATCCGTCCACCTGTGATGGTCGCGCCACTCCACAACCCAGCCGTTCTCCCTCGCTTTCTTAAGCGACTCCGCGCAGGCGCTGTTGTAGCCGAGGTCGGATATGGTCAGCGTGTCCCCTTTTCCGGCATGCTTCGCGATTTCTTCGAGGTTCTTTGCGAATTTGGATACGGAGGAAAATCTCGTGAAGACATCCTCATATTTCATCCTGTATATGGCGTCGCATCCGGCGGCGTCAAGGTCGTTATGCGTCAGATGAACGACATGACCTGTTCTGTCGTTGATCTCCTGTGATATTTTGACTTTTTTGTCTTTTCTGCCGTCACCCGGCATAGGCGAATTATTGCTCATATTGCGACTGCTATAGTATTGATTTTCAGTTATAGTCAATATTTGCGATAAAGAGAGATGCCGCTTTTGCCCCGACGGACAGCAAAATTATCGTGATCTCTCACGCCGCGCTCTTTTTCGCAATCACTGAGCCCGCGATGAGTCCCAGCATCATACCCGCAACCATCCCGAGACCGACATTGATGTTTAAAGCCGCACTCAGGGCAACGCCGAAGCACATACCCAAAGCCATACCCACAGCCACTCCCTCGGAGACGTATTCGCCGTCCCCGTTCTTCTTCAGAGCTGCCCCCCTTGCAAAAAAGACGGCAAGCATGAGAGCGATTGCAATCCACGGCAATGCCGCGCCTGTAAACTCATAAATGTCGTTCATCGCCGCTCAAAATACAATCGCCGGAGTGCACAACCTTCAGCTT